>DYPF01000005.1:0-2743 GCA_020720105.1 Chloroherpeton thalassium | reverse complement strand
CAAGTTGGAACTCACAATGTCAATTTTTTTATACCAAATTCATTTCTATCATTTTTTTCGCAATTTGTACTGCATTTGTTGCCGCACCTTTGCGGATATTATTGGCTACAACCCACATCCAAAATGAATTCTGATTATGCAAATCTTTTCTAATACGACCTACAAATACCTCGTCTCGATTTTTCGTAAAAACAGCTGTTGGATAAACCCCTTCTGGAAAATTATCTTCAATAATTAAATTTTCTCGATTACTCAATACATTCTTAATATCTGATATTTCAAATGGCTTCTGTAAAGTGCAATAAATTGCTTCGCTATGTCCAATTCTGATAGGAAGCCGAACGCAAGTGACAGAAACTTTAAGCTCTGGCAAATGTAAAATTTTACGAGTTTCATTTATCATTTTGATTTCTTCGTTGCTCCAATCTGTGAAGTTCTCATCACTTGGATGGAAAATTGCATTAGAGTATATTTGCTTGGTATGATATGTATATACATCGTTTGAACTTTCGGAATCGAGTTGAGCCAAACCCTTATTTCCAGCTCCCGAAATTGATTGATAAGTTGAAACAATTACTTGTTCCAATCCGAACAAATCAGAAATTGGCTTAAGGGGCAACATCATCTGAATTGTAGAGCAATTTGGATTAGCAATAATTCCATTATGCCAAACTAAATCTTCGCTATTAACTTCTGGGACTACTAATGGCACTTGTTCGTCCATTCTCCAAGCAGATGAGTTATCTATTACAATTGTTCCATTTTTTGCAAAAAGTGGAGCATAAGTCTTGCTTATTGTACCTCCAGCTGAAAACAAAGCAAAATCAAATTTCTCTACAGTTTCAGGTTTTAACTCAACAACTTTGTGCATTTGCGAATTAAATTCAATTTCTGTTCCTGCACTTTTAGTTGATGCATAAAATTGAATTTCGGAAATAGGGAAGTTTTGCTCTTGAAGAATTTTTAAAAATGTTCTGCCAACAAGTCCTGTAGCACCCACAATTGCAATCGTATGATTTTTCATATTTTATTAAGTTAAGTATAGTCGGAATAATTAGACTAGAACCAGCGACCCACTGCATCACTAACTCAGTACTCTACCAACTGAGCTACATTCTGATATTAATTTCTCTATGAGATTTAATAGAAATTAGTCGTTGATTATCGTTTGCATCGTCGAGGAAAATGTTGATGGAAAAGATTTTTTCGGGTAAGAGTGTAGTTTTTTCTGCCCATTCAATTAGCGATATTGCTGTTGAATCGCTTAAATATTCTTCAAAACCAATCTCAAGAAGTTCACTATCTTTTTCAATTCTATATAAATCAATATGATAGATTGCAAAAGTTTCTTGGTCTTTAATACCATTATATTTATTTACAATAGTAAAAGTAGGGCTTGTAACAATTTCTTCAACTTTAAAAAAATCGCAAATTCCCTTCACAAATTCGGTCTTACCCGAACCCAAATCTCCATAAATAGCAACTATATCAGTTGGTCGTAATTGTGCTGCAAATTCTCTTCCAAGATGGATTGTTTCTTCCTCGTTGAAAGTGTTTTTATCAATAGTAAACATACTCAAATTATTGGTACTTTAATACAAACTTCAAAATTAATCAAAAAAAGTGATATTGTAGTTATCCAGCTTAAAATAAACTTTAAAGTAATTCTTGGTTTAGTATCATTTTAAATTTATATTATCTCTAATTTTATTAATAAAAATTAATATTTTTTTTACATTACAAAAGTTAGCTTAACTTTAAAAAAAATTAAAATTTATTTCAAATTTTTTGTTAAATTGACGTTAATGAAATTTGTAAATTAAAATTTAGGAGTTTATATGAAAATATCTACAAAACTTGCGATAGGGTTTGGTAGTTTGATTGTTTTTATTGTAATAATATCTTTTTTGGCTTTGACTAATATGTCAAAACTAAATGATGATGTTCAAGTATTGGCTAAAGACCGATTCCCAAAAACTGTTTGGGCTAATGGTGTTATTGATGCAATCAATGAAGGTGCAAGAGCCTTAAGAAATGCATTACTTACAAATAATTTAAAAGAAAGAAATGATCAAGTAGCTAGAGCCAAAGCAACTACACCAAAAGTAAAAGGTTTCATTGATTCGTTAACTAATACTGTTAAAAGTGAAAAAGGAATCAAGTTATTGACTGAATTGAAGGAAATTAGAGGTAAGTATGTTTCTGACCGAAATATGTTGTTCGATTTAATTGATGCCGATAGCAAAGATGATGCTGTTGAATTCCTTTTTACTGATTTTAGAAAAAGTCAAAATGACTATTTAATTAAAATTAATGAAATCATTGAATTACAAGGAAAGCTATTTGAAGAATCGGCAATCGAGGCAGAAAAAACATATAATTCTCAATTTACACTATTAATGGTTATTGCAATCATAGCTTTAATTTTTGCGGTAGTTTTTGCTGTTATTATAATTAAAGGCATTACAAAATCAATTCAGCAAGGTGTTAATACAGCAGAAGCAATTGCTCACGGCAATATGAGCACAGATATTGATACCTCTTCAAAAGATGAAGTTGGAATATTAATGGGAGCAATGAAAGCAATGTCCAATAATATTCAAGCAATTATTGGTGAAGTTGCAAAAACTTCTAAGATGGCTCAGGATGGTAAATTAGATTATCGTACTAATCCTAATGCTTTCGAAGGTGAATATAAACAACTTTTAGTTTCTTTCAACGAAACATTAGACGCACTTATTAA
>DYPF01000404.1 GCA_020720105.1 Chloroherpeton thalassium | reverse complement strand
ACTGAGCATGCAAAGTAGCTATTGAAGAATAGTAATTTCGGGTGAAAGAATGTACTAGTTGTTGCTTGTTATCCTTATGTTAGTCTTATATAAAATTAGGTTGGAAGGTAAGAGTATAATGTTGGCTTTTTTCCGTGGCATTTATCGCAATTTATCTTTCTTATATAGTAATTCTGTAATCCTGACCTCATGTATTCTAGGTTTCCAATGAGTTGAATTTTATTTTCAGATGAGCAGCTGCATCCAAATAAGGGAAGTTGTAGTTATGAGGAAAGTGATTAACTACTTTGCATGATCATCTATTGAATCAAATTTAAAATATGCCATGGATCTTGTAGTTCTTAGAATTTCTGTAATGGCTTCATAGATTAGTTTGAATATTTTATGATTTATTATTGTTAATTCATTGCGTATATTATGAATTATTAATACAAATTGGAAGAAGTCTTGGAATAGCAAGATGAAAAAACAATTTGCATATCCAGAAGGAGAGATTGTCTACAAAATTACGAAAATTAAGAGACAATGCAGAGAAATTACAACACAACTCTTCCTTCTGAAAGTTAAATGACAGTTAGAAATCTCCAATTTCAAATTTAATAAATTAAGAACTTTTTTGCTGAGGCCTTTGGAGATCTAAGAAACAACATTTAACAAATAAAAAGTAACATACCACACGATGACCCTTACAAAAGATTAACCAACGACAAGTAAATAATAGTGCATATACAAAGTGGTATGGAATCTGTTGTAAATGCCTTAGGAAAAATTGAGCAACCAACAATAAATAACTATCTCCCAAAAACATCTATACAGAATGTCTTACCAGAACTAGCAGTTTACAATTATTTGCCAGAACTGGCAGTTTACAACAAATTACCTTAAATGAACCCATCAATCAACATAAATGCTCCAAATGAAAATCACTTTAGTCCAGTCAACAATAATAACAACTCCTTTAATCCATAAATAATCAACCAAAACAACTTTAGTCCTGAAATAGTCAATCATAACGAATTCAAACCCTCAATAACAAACTAAAACACATTTAGTCCAGAGATAGTCAATCAAAATGAATACAAGCCTTAAATAGCAAATAACAACACTTTCAGGCCTGAAATAATCAACAACAACTCCTTCAATCCCGAAATCATAAATCAAATATAAAACCCTATAAGCATCAATATGGATCCACTTTACTAAATACTCAACCTTATTGTCAATAAAGTCTCTAAAAAGCAACTTCAAATTGGGAAAATTGAGAGCATAATAATAAAACCGAGAGAGAAAAAACTTACTTTAAGCAACCAGTTTAATGTAAACATCGGAAACAGTTTGGAAACAATTCCAAAAAAAATGAAGTAAGCATTCTCTCAAGTCAATCTGGTTTACAAAAATAAAAAAAAGAAACTTATTAAAATTATAGTAAAACCCAGAATCATTTTACCCCAACAAAAATCCTTCATTTCAATTCCTCCTCAAAAAAACTTCATCAACTTTACTCCAAATATTCTAAATAAATTCAACCCAAACATTAAAAATAATTTCAAGCCAAATATCAAAAATATAGTCCAGAATCCATAAATAAATAACGTGATTTAGTTAAAGCCAAAAATTTATAATCATACCTC
>DYPF01000106.1 GCA_020720105.1 Chloroherpeton thalassium | reverse complement strand
TTACAAACTTTATAAACTTAAGTAATATAACCTTGAATGTCTCCTTTGTAGCCATTGATAAATTCTTTGGTATTCATTACTTTTTTGGTCGGTGGTTGGATTTCTAAAACTTCTATCGCTGAATGCAAGCAGCCGATTAGAATTTTTTTGTTCTGAATTAAGTATTCGCCAACTTGAAGTTTGTTATTGTCGTGGCTTTTCCTTGCTCGTAAAATTTTATAATTAAGATTATTCCACATAAGCCAAGCGGCTGGTTCGGGCGACACACCATTGATAAAGTTTTTTACTACTTCGGCATCTTGGTTGAAATCAATCTGACAATTCTCTTTGAATAGCTTTGAGGCTTTGGTAACAAGTGAATTATCTTGATGAAGGAGTTGAAAATCTCCACGTATAAGCAAATTAATTGTCTTTATTGCAATTTCGGGGGCAATTTGCATTACAATTTTCTGCAAATCACCAGCAGTGGAATCTTCTGGGATAGGCAATTCTTCTTGAATTAGAATATTCCCCGAATCTACTTTTTGCTCCATTAAAAATGTAGTTATTCCAGTTATCTTATCACCATTGATAATTGAATGATTGATTGGAGCGGCTCCGCGATATTTTGGTAGCAAACTTGGATGAATATTAAACGAACCAAGTTTTGGCAATTCCAAAATATTATTTGGTAATATCTTAAAAGCAAATACAACAAAAATATCAGCATTTAATTGATTCAATTCATCGTAAAATTCTTCGCTTTTCAAATCAATTGGCTCAAGCACAGAAATGCCCAAAGACATTGCTTTTACTTTGACTTCTGAGGGTAAAAGTTTTTTGCCACGACCTTGCTCTTTATCGGGATTGGTTACAACAGCAATAATTCCATATTGCTTATGAATTTCTTCCAAAATAGGTACGGCAATTTCGGGTGTACCAAAAAAAATAATTCGTGGGTTCACTTGATTATTCATTTTCTTTTCGTTGGGAAATTATTCTTCCCAAACTCCCATTTTGTAGAATTTTTCCTTTCTTTGCTGAGCTAATTTTTCAGGTTTGATTTTCATCAAAGTCTTTATTTCTTCCACTAAAATTGGCTTCAATGTATTGAAAATTTCTTGAGGGTTTTTGTGAGCACCACCGAGAGGTTCAGGAACTATTCTATCAATAATTTTTTGATGTAATAAATCTTGAGCTGTTAATTTTAAGGCTTCGGCGGCTTGTTCTTTGAAATCCCAACTTCTCCATAAAATACTTGAGCAAGATTCTGGAGAAATAACAGAATACCAAGAATACTCGAACATCAATACCCGGTCGCCAACTCCAATGCCAATAGCTCCGCCCGAAGCACCTTCGCCAATAATTACGACAATAACTGGTACTTTCAAGTCTGTCATCAGCATCATATTAGCAGCAATTGCTTCTGCTTGCCCTCTTTGTTCTGCTTCAATGCCTGGGAAGGCACCGGGAGTATCAACCAAAGTGATAATTGGCTTACCAAATCTTTCGGCTAATTGGAATAATCTGCCAGCTTTGCGGTAGCCTTCGGGATTAGACATTCCGAAATTTCTAATTAAATTATCTTTTGTGCCTCGTCCTTTTTGATGACCAACCACCATCACACTCTGACCTTGTAATTTAGCAAATCCACCAATAATTGCCTTGTCATCGCCAAATTTGCGGTCTCCGTGCAATTCCACAAAATCAGTAAACATATTATTGATATAATCTAAAGTATATGGTCGATCGGGATGTCGAGCAATTTGCACTTTTTGCCAATTAGTTAGGTTGTGATAAACATTGTATTTCAGTTCATACAATTTACCTTCCAATTCAAAAAGTTCTTTCGACACGTCTATATCAGAAGTTAATAATCTAATTTCATCAATTTTCTTTTCTAATTCAATAATTGGTTTTTCAAAATCAAATATTTGCATTTTCTACCTTCGTTTAAAAACAAATTTAATCAAAATATCAAAATCTAAGGCTAATGAGTAGTTATTTTCATAATAATCGTTTAGTTTTTTAACCGATGTTTCATTAATTGTATTTTTATCAGCAAATTTTACCAAATTCAAAATTCCCGGTTTGGAATTGTAATTTCTTATATTTTCTGTAGGAAAAATTCCAATTAATGAATATTCGCCCTTAATTACCCTTTTGAAATTTTGTAAGAATAAATTATTCTTAATAATTAACGAAATAGGAAGGTAAAAAATTGCAGAGAGCAGAATATATAATAAATCCATTGCTCGTTTGGCAAATTTAAATCGTGGTAATAATAATTTGTGAGATGTTTTGATAAATTGATTGGAACTAACAGAATGAATAACTTTATTAATTGAATAATCTGCAAAATCCTTGATAAAATAAATTGGCTTCCTTACATCTATAGATTTATTAATCAACGCTGACAATTTGTCTTGACTTTGATTTTCGCCATAAACTACAATTTCGTCAAGTTTGAATTGTTCAATATTTTTGATAAAATAATCAAAATTACCAATCACAAATTTATCGTCTACCAAATTAGGATAATTGTCTATGGTAACAACACCAAGTATTTCTGCTGGAATTATATTTGGATTTGATGTGGTTTTTTCGCTAATCACTTGTAAATTTTTGAAGTTTGCAATAATTACAATTTTTGGTTTGGATTTTTGTTTGCTTTTGGGAAATGATGATGAAATAAATCGAACCAATGCAGACATCAATATTCCCAAACCAATTGTAAGCAATAATACTCCACGGCTAAATGCAAATTCTTTGAAAAAATAGGTTAAACCCATTAATATAAAGAAAGTAATTAGATAGCCAAAGAAAACTTTACGGATAGAGTGTTGCCCCTCGAAATACTCACCAACTATAAAAAGCGACAAAAATTGAACTATTGTAATTATATAAAATACAAGAGGATAGGCATATCCCGGAAAACCAAAAACTGATTCGAATCGTACTGGTGTGGCAATCATTAGTGCCAAATTAACTATAATTAAGTCAATGATGATAATTGGATATTCACGTTTGAATTTTAGCAAATACGCCACAAATGTCCGCAAATAAATACCCATCTGTAGCAACATTAAGAATATTTTGGAATGGGAATAATGCTTTTTGACAAAAATTGCCATCGCTCCGTAGAAATGCTTTATTTCATTTATTGAGCTACGTCGGGTGCTTTCTCCTTTGTAATGAACGATAGTAGTTGTATGCACATAAGCCACTTTGCCGCCTTGCTTTTGAATGCGGTAGCATAAATCCAAATCTTCGCCATACATAAAAAATTCGGGATCGAAACCATTAACTTGGCGAATTTTATCTGTTCTGCAGAACATAAATGCACCCATTACCGCATCGATGTAGTATGTTTCGTTAATAGAACGGAATGTTTGATTGTATTGAGCAAAAAGCTTAGATTTTGGAAATAATGTCTGCAAACCAAAAAGTTTAGAAAATGCCGCCCAAGGAGTTGGAAAACCTCGGCGACAAGGCAGTTGAAAGCTTCCGTCAGGATTTAATAATTTGCAACCAGCAATATCCACTTCTTGATGTTGATTCATATAATCATACATAACTTGCAAGGTGTCGGGTTCGATAACTGTATCAGGATTAAGCAAAAGTAAATACTTGCCTTTTGCTAAATCGATACCAATATTATTTGCTTTGCCAAAGCCTAAATTTTCGGGCAATTCAATAAAATCAACATCTGGGAAAATGGGTTTAAGATAATCAATTGAATTATCAGTAGAATTATTGTCAATAACTATTGTTTCGTAGCTAAAAGTTGTTACTGAATTTTCTATTGATTTTAAGCAATCAAAGAGAAAATCCTTAACATTGTAGTTTACGATTATTATACTTAATTCTATGTTCGGCAAGTTATTCGTAAAATTTCTTAATTATTTGATTTTAACAAAAATTTATCTTTTAAAATTACGATAAATTTGTGAAATTTAGATTCAATTAGTAAACTTATTCCTGCGAACACAATTCCAAATAGGACATCTACTAAATAGTGATAACGAAGATAGATAGTTGCTATTATTATACTTATAGCAATTACAGATGTAATCGCTCTATACTTTGACCTAAATTTGATACTATAATACATAGTTACAATAGAAACCATTGTGTGCCCACTTGGCATACAATCGCGGTTTACTGTGTCAGCTGGGTTAATATTAGGATTGGTAACGCCTCCTCCAAGATTAATAATCCATCGTAGAAAGTCAGTTGCCAATAGCCCGGGCAAATCACTATGTATTTGCTCAAAACTATAAATCGTAAATCTCGGTCCAATTGACGGCATTACTACATACAGCAAATAAGAGAAAATATATGCAAATAATACATTGCGTAAAAGTATATCAAACTCCTCAGTTTGCCGAAAGTAAATATCAACTGAGCCAATTATGGGAAGAAAGTAAAAAAGTGTATAACTTATCTGAAAATACTCAGTAAAATATGGATTTTTGATGTTATTAAAAATATCGCCCGCATTCATTCCCAGAAGCCAATAGTCCCACTTTACCAAGGTTGCATCGGCATCGGGCAATCCAAAACTTTTGATTATACTATTATCAATACTATAAATAATCAAAATTCCAAGCAAATAATGAATATTGCTCAATAATTCTAAATATCTACTTTTGTATTTTACTTTATTAATAAAAAATATAAACCATCCATAAGCTATTGCTATCAAGATATTTACGGCAAACATTGGAACTTGCCAAGAGAAAGCAATGTTTCCCAAAATTAATATTGCTAATACAAACAATGTGTATAATTCAGAAAATCGTAATTTTTCGAGTGAAAAGAATTTGGCTTGTAAAGTCATATTCTGCTAAAATGTTAAAATTGATGAATTAAGTTATACAAAATTATGAAATCTTGGACAGATAAGTCTTCGGGTCGGAGGTCTAAATACTTTTTTAACTCAGAATTAGCGAAAACTTTGCTAACTTCCATATTCTTATTATTAAGATAATTTTGCATAGAATTGCTAATTTTCTTTCTTCTTTGATTAAATAGATATTTGGATAATTCAATAATTTTCAATTTATTACTTACAGAAACATCAGGAAATGGATTGTGGAAATTCATAGTTAAACAAGTGCTCATCACTTTCGGCTGTGGCAGAAAGCAACTTGGAGGAATATCAAATTTCCCAGATATTTTAAAAAATAAATTGCTTGCTACTGTAAGTATTCCGTATTCTTTAGTATTTGGCGAGGCTTTTATCCTTGCGGCTAATTCCTTTTGCATCATAATTGTTGCACGCGAAATAACTTGGCTATTTGCAATTAAATGAAATAGAATTTGGGAAGTAATGTAATAAGGAATATTGCCGATTACTTGGATTTGCTGATTGTGCTGTTGCGAAATTTCATTTAAATTTGAAGTAAGAAAATCTTGCTTTTTCAAGAAAAATTTCACGTTAGATTCAATTGCAAAACGTTCGTTTAAATAATCAATCGATCTATCATCTATTTCGTAAGCATAAAGAAGCACGTCATTTTCGAGAATGAAATTTGTAAGCACACCTGTGCCAGGACCAATTTCAACTATTACAGATTTCGGAGTATAATCCATTTCGTTTGTAATTTTTCGGGCAATGTTCTTGTCGTGTAAGAAGTGTTGACCAAGTGATTTTTTCGGAGCAAAATTTTTCATTTAATAGTTTTTTTTATTAATTTATCTTTTATTAATTTATCTTTTATTATTCGTTAATGATTATCGGGAAAGCACTAATATTATTGTTAGCTTTTAGCACAATAAAATAAGCGGCATTCGCTAAGTTATTTATTTGTGTTTTGTAAATATATTTATTTTTTTCATATTTTCCGTTAATGTAAGTTTCTATTTTTCTACCCAGAAAATCAGCTAAATATATTTCAATTTCCATTTCATTGCTTAGTTGAAATTGAATTGTTATTTCCTCATTTCGTTTAATCGGATTTGGGAAAACCGATACTAACTTGGTACTATTTATTGGTTTATTGTATTCTCCATTAATGAAACCTGAATTTTGAGCATAAATTACTATTGGATCTATTGAATTATTCAAATTCATAATATTGTCACTTGCAAATATTGCAAAAGTTACCCTTACAGTATCGTTTCGGTCAATATAAATTGGACCAGCCGAAGACACAACCGAAACATCAGTAATCAATGATTGCTTCCTTCCAATTCCACTTTTAAGCATTTTAATTTTTTCTATGTCTTCAAATCCATCCCATACTCCGGGATTTTCTTCGGCAACTCCATCATTATCGATTGCCCAGAAATTATCCTTGAAATTAGTTAATTGCTTAATTCCAATTAGTGGTAATGTGTCAATTTCTGCGTTCTGTACAACTGCATATTGCTTTTCAAAATCCCAATATGTATAATTATCTGTCCCACTAATTCCAATATCCCAATCATAATAAAGTCCAACATAAACGCTATCCAAAGCATAATTATTATGATTGACAATATCGTAAATTGAATAAATTACATTGTTTGGAATTGTGTTCTGATGAATAGTGTGAATTACTTCTAAATTTGCAAAATTTGAATTTAGCGTATCTGAAATAAATTTTGTTAAACCACCCAATAAAGTTGGATTTGCATAAGGCAAATAATCAAGTTTTTGAGTACTACGAAATCCTCTATTTTGCCTACTTTGGCTTATTCCACGAGCAACATCTGCAAGCATTGTATCACGAGCAATCATCAACGAACCTTCGTAAAGTATATTTGGACTACCTTGATACGAAAAACCATTGCCTTGTTCATTACTTGAATAATCATTATAAGCAATATTACCGCGGCTATTGAATGTTGTGGAAATTTTATTATTATCAAATACAAGATATGATGGATTAACAAAAATCGAAGTTGTATATGTATTAATTAAAGTATCTCCATCGTATAATTTAATCCATAATTCAAACCGCAAATCTAAACCCGAAAATTCAGGCAAGTCAAATGAAAATAATTTATCCAAGACAAGTCCAGTTTGTGATAGGAGTTTCCCATATTTTAATAGCTTTGGTTCAACTGAAAAATCAGGAAATTCCGATAGAATTTCTATTCGTAAATCATTAATATCTGTAAGATAATTGAACAATTCAAGCGATAGCGAACAGCTTTCATTACTTTCAAATCTGCCATTTTTATCTGAATCAATAATTTCGGAGTTAATTAATTCAATATCTTTGGGATGTGGGCTGGTAAGCGCCGAAAAAGCATCAATTCTACCTTTGCCAATTTTACCAATGTAAAACAAATTAAAAGTATCAATATTCTTAGATGTTGCTTTAAGATGAGCAGATATCTGACTATTTGAATAATTAGGATATTTCATTTTAACCATTGCGGCAATTCCCACAACAATTGGCGTTGCCATAGAAGTACCTTGCCAACTTGCATATTCATTTCCAGGAATTGTGGATAGAATACTAACTCCGGGAGCAGAAATATCTACTGAGGAATTGTAATTAGAAAAATATGCTTTAAAATCACTAAAATCAGTTGCAGCAACCGAAAGTACTTTGGGATAACTTGCTGGGAAAAATTGAGCATTGCTATTATTATTGCCTGCTGCGGCTATCACCAAACTGCCAAGTTCATTTGCTAATTCAATAACTTCTTGCTCGGTGATGGAATTAGAATTACCACCCCATGAGCAATTTATCAAATCAGCACCCATTTTGGCTGCATATAATATTCCCTCATAAGAATTGCGGACAGAAGTGCTAAATGGAGAATCATCACCTACTTTTACTGGCAAAATCTTGATGGAATCGCAAACTCCCGCTATTCCTACAAAATTATTTATCGTTGCAGCAATTGTTCCCGAAACGTGAGTGCCGTGTCCGTGTCCGGGTATTGGATCGTTATCATAACCCGAACTATCGCTCGACATAAAATCCCAGCCACGCCAATCATCAACAAATCCATTTTCATCATCATCAATATTGTTTTCACGCTTGGAATTACCAAATTCATCTATGCCATCTTCTTCGGGATTAACCCATATACTTGACTGCAAATCTGGATGGGTGTAGTCTACGCCAGTATCAACTACTCCAACAACTATTTCTCTTTTCGTTGTTAATGAATCCCAACTTTGTGGTATGCCAAGCAATTCCATATAATACTGCTCTGAGTAAAGCGAATCATTTGGAATTACAACAATACTCCTATTAGGATAATCTTCGATATATGTAAAAAGTGCAGATTTGTTCAATAATTGTTTTATTTTCTCTTTAGGTTTCATAAGTTTAAATACTACAAGGTAGTTCAGTCTGAGTGAATTGGATAGTTCCGAAATTCTATTAACATAAATAGTAGCATTGTATTTATTTTGTATTACTCGGAAATCGAGCAATCTATCATTTATAAGTGGTTTTATTTCAATAATTTCCAAATATTTGGAAATTTCTGTATTAAATTTAGAAATATGATTTTTACTTTTAAATTTCACTATCAGAGTATCAAATTTCGCAAATATATTATTACCAAAAATAGGCAGAAGTAAGAATATAAAAAAAATAGATTTAGCTTTCATTATGTTTATTTTTTTTTGTAAATTAAATTTTTGTAAATTACAAAACTCAATATATATTAACGTGAAGAGTATAGATTTTATTAAAAGCAACTGGAAAATAATAACAATAATGTTATCCATTTATATTGTTATTGTTTACTCAGCATTGGTCAATTACAATCAGTCAATTAAGAGTTATGATGAATATAAGTTCAATGAATTAAGGAATATGCTTAATTCTACTAAGAAAAAAGCAATTGAAAATTCAAATCTATTAAAGAGCTTACTTCTTCAAAATGATACAATTATTTCAAATTTAAAGAAAGCTACAGGGCATCAAACACAAGAAAACGATAAATTAAGAATAGAACTAAGCAGAAACCTAAAGAGTCTTGGTATTGATTTCAGTAAATATGCTATTGGGAAAATCAACTTTATACTACCAGATAAGACAATTTTCTTTAG
>DYPF01000105.1 GCA_020720105.1 Chloroherpeton thalassium | reverse complement strand
TCATTATCAAAACAAGATATTTACTTATAAATGCCTTCGGCAATGAGAAAATTCTTGGCATCACCAAACATAGTGATGATTTCGTTCCCCATAGCTAAAGATTCGTCCCATTTTTCTTGTTTTGTTAATTCCATCAATTCTATACCTTTTTTGGCAATTTCATCTATGCCAAATTGAAAACAAGAGCCTTTTAATGTATGTGCTAATCTGTATAAGTCGTTGGAATTCTTTGAAGATATGTATTGTGGTAACTTTTCGGTCATATCAGCAAGCCAAGTATCTACAAACTCAGGAAGCAACTCTTGAATAAAGGAATCGTCTGGTATTCGCATATTTATTTTCTCCTTGTAGATATGCCTTGAACTTAATAAACTGGATTTGCTATAAGCCGAATTCTGTAAAAATCGAAATTGCTTTCGATTAGTAGCAATGATTTGTCTGGGTAAATTGTTGCCAATTTACTCTAATGCGGACTACCCGATTATATGTTCCCGAGCCAAGAACTGACTTTGTTAAAATAACTAAGTCCATAATCATACTTGCCCTTGCTCCGTATAGGGTTTACCCTGCGATGCTTGTCGCCAAGCAACCGGTGGTCTCTTACACCACCTTTTCACCCTTACTCCGACTAAAGTCGGGGTGGTTTGTTTTCTGTGGCACTTTCCATAGATCTCTCCATCTTCCCGTTAGGAAGTATACTGCTCTGTGGAGTTCGGACTTTCCTCATAGAGTTATAAAAACTCTACGCCATTGCTCACAATTCCAGTTTAAAAAGAACAAAATATCTTGTTTTTTACTTTAGTTAATTTTACTTTTTTAGAAAAATAATTATTTATTTCTGATAAATGATTGGTTCGCATTCACATTGTTGTTGTATGATTTTCTTTGCAGCTTCTGCTGATTCCATTGAAGAGTAATTACCAATAACAACTGCGTATTTTTTTACTCCGTTTACTGTTTTTTCTTCTATCGAAGTTCTTAATCTTTTCTTCAGGAACTTTTCTTTTTCAACCTCGGCTGCTTCTTCGGTGCTGTAAATACCAACTTGCAAGCTATAATTTGTTGATTTGTTTTCTGTTTCTACTTTAGGTTTAGGTTCTTCTTTTACAATTTTTTCCTTAGGTTCTGTCTTAGTTGGCTTTTCGCTTTCTTCTTTCTTTAAATTAGCTTCAACTTGTTTGAGCTTAGCATTTGCAATGCTACGAGCAGTTCTAACCACATCTGTAGATGCAGTTAAGAATTCACTTGTTGGATAACGTTTACGGAAATTTATCAGTTCGTACTCTGCTTTGTCAACATCACCTTTAACAGCATAATATTGTAGTAGCCTCCAATAAGCATCGTCAGACCATTCACTTTCTGGGAATTTCTGTACAATATCTTTGTAAATTTCTACTGCTTTTTGGGCATCTTCTAAAACAACCGCAAGCAATAGCTTCACTCCTGGGTCGTTTGGGTATTCAACAAGTAAGTCGGGCAAAGCAGTGCGGACTTCGCTCATTTTTCCTTGGGCGTACATCTGCAAGTACTCTGTAATTACTTTTTCTTGAGCATAAAGTGCTGGAAAAGTTAATAAAATTGCTATTAAACTTAGGGCAAATCTTCTTATTATATTTTGTTTCATTTTTTGTATTTCTTTAATAAGTAAAATTAAAAAAAAATATTGTAATAATCAAATAAAATGAATATTTATTTAAATACTTTAATGTATTCTTTCGAAAAAATTCCATTTCCCAAATTTCATACTTAATAAATTGTTAATTAATTTTTAATAATTGTCAAAGAATTATCAAAGAATTGTTTAAAATCAGTTAATTTTGTATTTTGTATAAAATTAGTTTACAAATTTTTAACTTATAATTATTTAGGTGATTTATGAACTCAGACAGCAATTGTCAATTCGATGCTTTAAAGTATCGTGCAGATTTTCCAATTCTTTCTCAAGAAATGAGCGGAAAAAAACTTGTTTATTTGGATAGTGCAGCCTCAACCCAAAAGCCACGTCAAGTTGTGGAAGCAATGATGGACTTGTATTACAAATATTATGCTAATATACATCGTGGTGTGTATCAACTATCCCAAAAAACAACTGATGCTTACGAAGGCGTCCGTACAATTGTTAAAGAGTACATAAATGCTAATTTAGACGAAGAAATAATTTTCACTCGTGGTGCGACTGAATCTTTAAATTTAATTGCACATTCTTATGGGAAAGTTCACATAAAGGAAGATGACGAAATTATTGTTTCCGAAATGGAACATCATGCAAATATTGTTCCTTGGCAACAACTTTGCAAAGAAACAGGAGCAATATTGCGATATATTCCTTTTGATGATAATGGCGAATTAATTTTGGAAGAATACGAGAAAATGCTTTCCAATAAAACTAAAATTGTATCTGTTGTTCATATTTCCAATTCGCTTGGCACTATAAATCCAATTAAATACATTTTTGCAAAAGCAAAAGAGGTTGGAGCAGTTACCATTATGGATGCTTCACAATCAATTCAACACGTAAAAGTTGATGTTCAAGATGTGGGAGCGGACTTTATGGTATTTTCGGGTCATAAAATTTACGGACCAACAGGGATTGGAGTGCTTTGGGGCAGAATGCCATTGCTCAAGACTATGCAACCATATCAAACAGGTGGTGATATGATTAAAGCAGTTTCGTTCGAGAGAACATTATTTGCAGATGTTCCTGCAATTTTCGAAGCAGGCACTCAGAATATTGAAGGAGCGATTGGGCTGGGAGCTGCAATCAATTATGTAAATTCTATTGGTATTGAAAACATCGCTAAATATGAACATTATTTATTGGAATATGCAAATGCAAAAGTTGCTGAAATTCCACAAGTTAAAATAGTTGGCACTGCCAAAGAAAAAGCAAGTTTGATTTCATTCATTTTAGAAGACATTCATCCGCACGATGTAGGAACAATATTGGATAAATGCGGAGTGGCTGTTCGCACAGGACAACACTGCACCGAACCAACAAT
The DNA here is from genome assembly GCA_020720105.1 of Chloroherpeton thalassium. Classification (GTDB taxonomy): domain Bacteria; phylum Bacteroidota; class Ignavibacteria; order Kapaibacteriales; family UBA2268; genus GWF2-33-9. The sequence goes on along the minus strand of DYPF01000105.1, from coordinate 5,995 downwards.
GAAACACTTTGGAATTACCGCCACAACACGAGCATCTTTCGCTTTTTACAATACAATTGATGACATAAACGTTTTTATAGAAAGTTTAAAACAAGTAATTGAAACTTTCGAATAAAATGAGCGAAATAAATGAATTATATCAAGAAATTATTCTTGATCACAATAAACATCCCAGAAATTGGGGTAAAATAGAATCAAATGCACTTCATTCAGAGGGATTTAACCCTCTGTGTGGAGACAGATTAGATTTATATCTGAAATTTGAAGATGGCAAAGTCCAAGATATTTCGTTCGAAGCAAATGGATGCGCCATATCAAAAGCCTCTGCTTCGATTATGACTTCTATGGTCAAAGGCAAAACCATCAAAGAAATTGACGAAATCTCTCACCAATTTCATGATATAATTACCAAAGGTTGCGAACACATCGATGAAATTGACGAAGCATTAGAAGTGTTTTGTGGCGTGAAGGATTACCCAGCAAGAGTTAAATGTGCTTCGCTTGCTTGGCATACTCTAAATGATGTTATCAAAAAAGAAACCAAAGAGTAAAGCTATGTCCGAGATAACTCCATTCCAATTAGAAGCCAAAGTACTATCAGTGATACAAACAGTATACGATCCCGAAATTCCTGTGAATATTTACGATTTGGGATTGATTTACGATATAAAGATTACAGCTGAAAACGAAGTTGTTGTATTGATGACTCTTACCGCACCTACTTGCCCCGTTGCTGGGAGTTTGGTGGGAGAAGTTGAATTAAAAATCAAGGAAATTCCCGAAGTAAAGAATGCAAAAGTGCTACTTACATTCGACCCACCTTGGGATCCAAGTTTATTATCTGAAGAAGCAAAATTAACATTAGGAATGCTTTAGATGAAAAAATTAACAAAGAATGAGGCAAATTTGATTTTGTTGAATATTGCTTTATTGGTAATATTTAATTTTTCTGACTTACTTGCTCAGAAGGAATCAAGTGGATTTGTTTTGCCTCGTGTTAAATATTCTGGCGGTGGCGATTGGTACAATGATCCTTCGTGTGAAGTTAATTTATTACGATTCATAGCAAAAAATACAAATATCAAAACTAATCCATATTACAAATATGTTGATTTATCATCAGATGATTTATTCAATTATCCAATGTTATACCTAACTGGGCACGGGAATGTCAATTTTTCTTCCAAAGAAGTTGCAAATTTACGTGCATATTTGGAAAATGGCGGATTCCTTTATGTTGATGACGATTACGGATTGGAAGAGTACATCAGGAAAGAGATGAAAAAAGTGTTCCCAACCCAAGATTTTGCAGATTTGCCATTTAGTCATCCACTATTCAATGCTCAATTCCCATTTCCAAATGGAGTGCCTAAAATTCACGAACACGACAATAAACCACCAAAAAGTCAAGGTTTGTTCCATCAAGGAAGGCTTTGTGTTTTACTTACTTTAGAGTCTAATCCAAGTGATGGTTGGGCTGACCCAGAAGTTCATAAAGATAGCCCCGAAAAAAGAGAATTAGCTTTAAAATTTGGAACTAACATAGTCGTTTGGGTACTCTCGCAGCAAAATAAAAAAATCAATTAATAATAGTTCTTTTTAATTGCTATTAACAAAACCAATATATTTAAATATATCCAAAACTAAAATATAGATTGAAGATGGAAAATTCCAAATCGTTATATAATAAATTAAAAAATCGTTTGCACCGAACTCGGTCATTGTATTATGCAAATAACTTTGTTTGGGGTTTATTGCTTTCAATAATAGTTTTGCAAATATCAGTTCTATTATTTTCTATTTTAGAACATTTTGGTCATTTTCAGTCGGCAGTTAGATTGGGTTTTTACTTGACAATCTGGCTTTCTTTTATTGTTCCTTTTGGATTATTTGCAGTTAAAGATTTATTGCGTGCTTTTGGATTTGCTGGTGCAATGGATACAAATTCTATTGCTTTGCAAATTGGAAACTTCTACGAAGACATTAAGGATAGACTATCTAACTCGTTGCAATTATTTCAATTAGCAAGTAATTCGCGAGGCACTTCCACCCAGTTAGCATTACAATCATTTTCTGATACTTATCAAGCAACTCAAAATAAGAATTTTAATGTTATTATCGAAAAAAGAAAGAACTATATAATTGCATTATATTTACTACTTACAAGCACGATTTTACTTTCAGGTTTTTCATTTTTTGATTCTTCTATTGGTAGTGGTTTTTATAGAATACAAAATTGGAAAATGTCATTTGTACCACCTGCTCCATTTTCACTCGTAATCAATCCAAAATATGAAAAGATTCTTATTAATACAGATATTAGAATTCAAGTGAAAGCATTCGGAACTGCACCTGAAACAATCAAGTTGTTTATCAAAGAAAATCAAAGTAAAGAATTTGATAGTTTCACATTGCGATTAGACACAAATAATACATACAATTTTGTGTTCACAAATGTAACTAACTCCTTTGAATATTATGCGGTTGCTAACTGGCTAAATGCCGAAGTAACTACCGATATTGGTCGCGTTATTGTGTATGAAAAGCCCTTTATTCGTTCATTGAATGGCAATGTTATTTTCCCAAGTTATTCGAAATATGAACCTCGTCAATTGAATGAGCAAAATGCAGACATTACTGCTCTTGTAGGTTCGAATGCTAATTTTACAATCACCAGCAATAAAAACTTGAAGTCTGCAGAAATTGTAATCGTTAACCGATTGCAAAATGATACACTTGCAAGCACTGATACTTCATTTGTTCGAATGAAAATCGACAAAAACACTGCTTATGGCAATTTCCGTATTTCAAATAATGGCTTTTATTATTTTAGAATATTAGATTCCCTAAACGAAGAAAATACTCAACCTGTAAATTATGGAATAATTGCTCTTCAAGATGAATATCCTTCTATAACATTGGTACAACCTGCCTATGATGTTAAACTTAACGAAGATGGAATTTTGCCAATGATGGTGAGTATTACAGATGACTATGGATTTTCTAATTTAGTTTTATACTATAGATTGTCTTATTCGCAATATACTTCGCCCGATAAAGAATTTAAGAAAATATCAATTCCAATTATTCAAAATGGCAATGCAATCGATGTTCCATACATTTGGAATTTGATGAATTTGGATATTGTGCCCGAAGATAGATTTGAATTTTTTGTGGAAGTTGCTGATAATGATATAGTTAAAGGACCCAAGACTGCCCGCACACAAGTGCTAACTGCTGTATTGCCATCGCTCGAAGAAGTACTTGCCGAAAGTGAAAATATTCAAGAGAATATCCAAAAGGATATGGAGCAAGTAATCAAACAATCTAATGAATTGCAAAAAGATATAGAGCAATTTGAAAGAGAATTGAAGCAAGACCCAAACAAAGGTCAAATGAATTGGGAACAACAGAAGCAAGCCCAAGATTTGATGAAAAAGCAAGGTGATATTAAGAATAAGATGGAAAATTTGGAAAAGCAACTTTCTAAAAATACAGAAAATTTGAAGGATAATAATTTACTTTCCGAAGAAACTTTGCAGAAGTTTATGGAATTGCAAAAGCTAATGAAAGAAGTAGATTCGCCTGCATTAAAGAAATTGCAGCAACAAATGCAACAAGCAATGCAAAAATTGTCCAAAGACGATATGGAAAAAGCCCTGAAGGATTTCAAATTTAACGAAGAGCAATTCAAGAAAAGCATAGAAAGAACTTTGAATATTTTGAAAAGGTTGCAATTAGAGCAAAAGATTGATGCCACGAACCGCAAAGCCGAAAAAATGCAAGACCAACAAGAAGAATTATCCAATAAATTAAATGATAAAAATCTAACAAAAGAAGAAAAAGATCAAATTGCCAAAAAGCAAGAACAATTAAAAAAAGAAGTTGAGCAAGCAGAAAAGGATTTGAAAGAAATTGAAAAAATGATGCAACAATTCCAGAAAGATCCTATGCCAATGAATGAATTGAAAGAAGCACAAAAGGCGTTAGATGCAAATAGTACTCAACAAGAAATGGACCAAGCAATGCAGGAAATGCAGAGTGGAAAGCAGCAAAAGTCCCAACAAAGTATGCAAAATGCACAGAAAAAATTAGCTAATTTCAAGAATAAAATGCAAAAGCTGAAAGATGAAATGGATAAGCAAAGCTCGGAGGAAGCTATCCGCCAAATGCAAAAAGCAATCAGCGATTTGCTTAAACTATCCAAAAATCAAGAAAATTTATTAAATAAAACGCAAAAAACTGAAGGCAGTTCTTCGACTATTCCCGAACTTGGTCGCCAGCAAATGGGTCAATTTGATGCTACAATGAAACTTGCCGAACGAATGATGGAATTAGGTGAACGTTCATTTGCAGTAACTCCCGAAATGGCAAATCAAATTGCCGAAGCATTACAAGAAATGAACAATGCATTGGAAAATTTTACTGACAGGAAAATGAATCAAATTGCTCAATCGCAACAAAAAGCACTCGGCAATATGAATAATGCTATCGGACAAATGCAACAAATGCTGCAAGCAATGAAGAAATCTAATGGAACTTGTCCTAATCCAGGTGGCTCGGGTGAACCAAATTCTATGAACCCAGGTGGGCAAGGTATGGGCGAGAAATTGCAACAATTAGCCGCACAACAACAAGCACTAAGTCAGATGATGCAACAAATGCAACATCAGGGTCAAGGTCAAGTTGGTGGAATGTCGCCCGAACAGCAAGCTCAATACCAAAGAATTATGCAAAATCAACAAGATGCTCAAAAAACTATGCAACAATTACAAAATGAAGCTAAACAATTTGGCAATACTCCCGAAGGCAAGAAACTGCAGAGCGATTTAGAGAAAATCAAGAAGGAAATGGACGAAACAATGTCCGAAATGCGTCAAAATGGGATACGACCCGAAACAGTAAAAAAACAGGAGAAAATTCTTGCTAAATTGCTTGATTTGATGAGTTCCGAAAACGAACGTGATAAAGAAAACCGACGTGAGGCAAAAGAAGGTAAAAACTTCAATGTGCAATCGCCTGACGAAATTGACTTTACTACACAAGAAGGTCAAAAAGCACTAATGGAGCAAATGCTTAAGCAATCCGAAAAGCAATATTCCGTCGACTATCAACGACTTATCAAACAATACTTTGAAAGTTTAAATAAGCCAAATAAGGAATAAAAGAGAGTAATAAGGACTAATTACTTTATTTACAGTTCTATTGTTTCTCCGTAATTCATCACTCTGCAATTAAATCCATCTTTTTCAACAAGTTGCTTGAACTCATTAGGGTCGGCAACAATTGCAGGAAATGTATTATAATGATTTGGAATTACTAATTTTGGGTTTACAAATTCTGTTGCTTTTGCAGCATCGCTTATGTCCATCGTGAAGTTGCCACCGATTGGCACAAGAAAAACATCAATCTGATTAAGTTCCCCAATCAATTTCATATCCATAAATATTCCCGTATCGCCTGCGTGATAAATAGTTTTGCCACCTATAGTGATGACTATACCAGCGGGTTCGCCCATATATTCACCATCATTATTGGAGGATCCGTGGTGTGCAATTGTGAACTTCAATTTTCCAAATGGGAAATTGTGTGAGCCACCGATGTGCATATTATGGGTATTAACACCTTTGCTTGCAACATAGTTAGCCAATTCATTTACAGCAATTACGGTAGATTTGTTTGCTTTTGCAATTTCTAATGTGTCGCCAAAATGGTCGCCGTGAGCGTGAGTAAGTGCGATATAATTTGCCGAGACATCTTGCCACTTGATTGTTGCAGTCGGGTTGCCTGTGATGTAAGGATCAATGATAACTTGATTTTCACCATCATCAAGGATAAAAGCAGAATGGGAAATGTAAGTTAATTTTAGCATAATAAATACTCCTAATAATATTATATTCAACGAAATTAACAAAAATATATTAAATAAACAAGAAAAAAGAAGAAAAATGATTTAAAAAATTGCTTGTTATTTCAAAAATATTAGTTATTTTGG
>DYPF01000403.1 GCA_020720105.1 Chloroherpeton thalassium | reverse complement strand
TATCATCATCCACCGAAGCACCATTACCAATAGTAAACATATCACTGGTGAAATTGACATTAGGATTATTTACATCTGTCAATTTTATTTGATAATCATTTGATTGTTCAATAAATTCTGGGATTGTCCAATTAATCGAATCTTGTGTAGTATTCGAAGTAATGTTTAAAGCATATTTACCTTTGAATAATAAATCTACATCTAAAACTGGCTTATAATTTGAAAACCATTTTATTGTTGCTAATTTATTTTTTTCAAAGACAACACCTTTAATTGGGTTTAAAAATGTTATCTTCTTTTCAGGATCTTTTTGTATGATAGTAATATTTGGAGTAATATCAAATACGGAAGGTGTATTTTCCGAAATTACTTTAATTTGATAGACATCGCCCCAATTAACTTCATTGGTAATTTGCCAATTATAAGAATTTTGAGTGTAATTAGATGTTAATTGTTTTATAGGTTTATCTTCTTTTATTAACTCGATTTTTACAGGGAATTGCTTGTTTTTTGTCCATTCAATTTGAACATCAATATTTTTATAGGCAGAAATTTCTTTATCTGGTTTTGTTATTTCTAATGCTTCATCAATTTCTTTGACTTCAAAATTTCCTGAAATTGCGAATACGCTACTGTCAGATGTAGCAATAACCTTTAACTGATAATTTTTTCCTATTGGAAAATCAACTTCATTAAGTTCGATTGTATATGAGCGGTTATTTTTAACATATTCAGCATAATTCCTTAGTAAATTTCCATTTTGGAATAATTGAATATTTACATTTTCATTAAAATTACAAACCCAAGTAAGATTTAGAATGCCGCTATGCTTTAATACATCGCCTTCTACGGGCTTTGTGATACTTATAGTTTTATCATACGGAGCACCTTTGTAACTAATTCTTTCAAATGCAACATTACCTAATTTGTCGGCAACAACTATTACTCCTTTTGCGTCATAGTATTTATCGATAATTGTATATGTAAAATTCACACTTGTTGTATCTTCACCAGGTATTTCATCGAACTCTACCTGTATATTATCGGAAAATTCAGGATGCAAATATGCTAATGCAATATTACCAATAATATTTGAATCCTTAATTGCTTTTCCAGTAATAAAACCAGTTCCCATTGTTGGCTCAGTATCATCTTGTAGACCGGGTTTATTAATTACTATTTTCAATTCTTCGTATAAGCTTTTTTCTTTGTCCATAAATAAACTGCCCGTTGGAAATCCATAAGAATCCCAATCAGCAAATCCATAAGCATAAGCAGCTATTTTTTGTGAATTACATCTCAACCTATAAACATCGTCATAAGGTAATTTGATGATTTTATTGAAATATTGACTTAGGCTTCCAATTAAATCTGGATCTTTAAATTGAGAACCAGGAGCTCCTGATATATCGCTTACTTTTGTCCATTCAACTAAGCCTGTTGGCATTACTTCACCTAATTCTAAATCATAAGGAATAGCACCAGTTGAGTCCGACATATAAACCACGTTAAGATAATTACGTGTAAAACCATAACCGCCACGAATACCAGGTGTGTTAAAGATGATTTCATTTTGATATTGTTCTACAGGAGTTAACATCATTTGGAATGGATCACTTGGTACACCATCTTCG
>DYPF01000104.1 GCA_020720105.1 Chloroherpeton thalassium | reverse complement strand
AAATAAATGTTAATTTATATTAATAACCTTCCGAAGGTTCGAGAACGATCGGAAGGTTAGAGTATGATTCAGATGTTATCAATAATTAATATAGTGCTTCTACCCCTGGTAATTTCTTGCCTTCGATAAATTCTAATGATGCACCGCCACCTGTTGACACGTGTGAAACATTTTCATCATATCCAAACTTGTTGATTGCAGCAGCTGAATCTCCACCACCAACGACTGTTACGGCACCATTTGCAGTTGCAAATTTCATTGCTTCGGCAATTGATTTGGTACCTTCGGCAAAATTATCCATTTCGAAAACACCCATTGGTCCATTCCATAGAACAGTTTTTGCATTTTTAATAATACCAGAGAATAGTTCTACTGTCTTTGGACCGATGTCCATACCAATTTTATCAGCAGGAATGTTATTGAAATCAGTTGTAATTGCAGGCGAATCGTTTTTGAATTCATAAGCGGATTTGATATCCACAGGCAATACTAAATTGATATTATTTTGTTTAGCAGTATGGATTAACTCGCCCGCCAATTCAATTTTTTCTTCTTCCAAAAGCGATTTGCCAATTTCTAAGCCCATAGCTTTATAGAAAGTGAAAGTCATTCCACCACCAATAATAATCGTGTCGCATTTCTTCATCAATTCATTTATTACATCGATCTTGCCAGAAATTTTGGAGCCGCCAATGATAGCAACAAATGGCTTTTGATAGTTTTCGGTAACGAGAGTAAGAAATTTTACTTCGTTCAACATCAATAAACCAGCATATTTCTCGGCAACAAAATGAGTAACACCTTCGGTACTTGCGTGAGCGCGGTGTGCACTACCAAAAGCATCATTTACATATATATCAGATAATTTTGCTAAACACTTGGAAAATTCAGGGTCGTTTGCCTCTTCTTCGGGGTGAAAACGTAAATTCTCTAATAGGACGATTTCGCCCTTTTTAGCATTTTCTACCACAGATTCTGCTTCGTTGCCAATGCAATCTGTTGTAAAATTAACTTTCATTCCAAGTTTTGCTACAATATAATCAGCCACTGGTTGTAGTGAATATTTTGGATTAACTTTACCTTTTGGACGACCCAAATGGGACATCAAAATTGGGATGCCACCATCTTCCATAATTTTACGAATAGTTGGTAAACTTGCATTAATACGAGTATCATCTGTTACATTTTGATTTTCATCTAATGGAACATTGAAATCAACACGAACCAATACTTTTTTACCTGCAAAATTAGTTTCTAAAATTGATTTTATCATTCTATTATCAATTAAAATTTATAAAAACGATTAAATTTCGTTAGCTAATCTTAATACTAAATCAACGATTCTATTTGAATAGCCAAATTCATTGTCGTACCAACCAACAACTTTCACAAAAGTTCCTTGGGAATCAGTTAAATCAGAATCAAAGATAACTGAATGTGGATTGCCAATAATATCAGACGAAACCAATGGTTCATCGGAATATTCCATAATGCCTTTTAGATAAGTATCAGCAGCAGCTTTCATAGCTTCGTTGATTTGCTCTTTTGTTGCAGGAGTTTTCAAAATACAAGAGAAATCTGTGATTGAACCATCTGGCACAGGAACGCGAAGTGAGTATCCTTTCAATTTGCCTGCAAGTTCTGGAATCACTAAGCCAACTGCTTTGGCAGCACCAGTTGTAGTTGGGATAGTGTTTGCAGCACCAGCACGAGCACGACGCAAATCTTTATGTGGTAAATCCAATATTCTTTGGTCATTTGTGTAAGCGTGAGTTGTAACCATAAAGCCAAGTTCAACGCCGAAATTGTCGTTCAATACTTTTACCATCGGAGCCAAGCAATTAGTTGTGCAAGATGCATTTGAAAGAATTTTTTCATTGCCTGTTAAAATATTATCGTTCACACCTAATACAACAGTTGCATCTAAAGCATCTTTAGCTGGAGCAGTTAAAACTACTTTTTGTGCATTAAATTGAGTTAATTCTTTTTCTAAGTCTGCTCTTTTGGAATACACTCCAGTTGCTTCGATAACAACATCAATATCCGACCAAGGAATGTCCTCGATTGTACGAGAAGCAGAAACTGGGATTTTCACATCATTGATAATCAATGAATTACCTTCGTGAGTTACTGTTCCTTTAAACTTGCCGTGAACAGAATCATATTTGAACAAGTGAGCCAATGTAGCAGCATCAGTTAAATCGTTGATGCCTACTATTTCCACATCTGCTTTGCGGGCAAATAATTCTCGGAAAACTAATCTTCCAATTCTACCAAATCCGTTTATTGCAATTCTTTTTGCCATTTTTTTACCTTTATTTTAAGTGAGACGAAATCAATTCTATAAATTAAGAAAAAAAGATATTTTTTTGATGAATTTAATGAAAAAAATATAAAATTTTTTTTGTAAAAAGTAATTAACGAATTTTTCTATAAAAAATTTCTAAAATCTATGTAAAATTGTTCTAAATATCATCTGCGAATTTCAAAGGTTTTTAAGTTTGATTTTCTTAATTTCTTATTAGAATAAAATTAATAGAATAAAATCTCAATAAATTCGTATTTTTCTTTATTAAATAAATTGAAATTATATGAAATATACCGATCCCTATTTAGAAGCAATGAGGTATATTCAAAATGCTGAAGAATTGCTCGAAAAAGCAGGCAAAGATGGAAAATTCTTTGTTGATGAAAAATATGTTAAATCTGCAAGTGGAGTAGCATATTCAGGCATTTTATTTGCACTTGACCGACTTTTCGAAATAAGAAATGTTCCCAAAAAGCGTGGAAGAAAAGCAATAGAACACTATCAAGAATATTTAGCAAAGATAGATAAGAAATTGCTAAATTACTTGAATAGTGCTTATAATGTACTTCATCTAGATGGACACTATGGTGGCGAGCGAAACATTAAAGTAATTGAGGCTGGATTTGATAGTGCAATTTCAATAATCGAAGCACTAAAGCCATATTCGTCAGAATATTCACGAAGTTCAGTAAATTAAATCCAAGATTAGACTAATTTAAGCATAATTATTCAGGTTTGAGAAATGCCTTTTTGTCCTTCTTGCAATCGGGAATAACATTTGCAGTGGTTCCCATTTGTCTAATTTTTCAATTTTTACCAAATTATTTTAGTTCAATATTCTAATTTCACTTTTTTGACAATTTAATTTGTTAATTTTGTGTTTTGATTTGTAACTATTTAAGAAAAATGGAAATTAATTATTTAGACTTCGATTTTAAGCCATTCGGCGAGATGACTCCCGAAGATTATGCAAAAATTGGCTTTAAATCAGGGCTGGAAGTTCACCAGCAATTATTAACCAAAACCAAATTATTTTGTCGCTGCCCCGCCGGACATTTTTCAGACGAATATAATACTGAAATTCTACGACACATGAGACCAACTCTTTCAGAACTTGGCGAATATGACGGCACAGCATTGATGGAATTTAAAACAAAAAAAGAAATTATCTATCGTATTAACTACAACACAGTTTGTACTTACGAGATGGACGACACTCCGCCATTTATGATGAGCGATGAAGCCTTAGATGCGGCAATTGAAGCCTCTATGCTTTATGGAGCAAGCATCGTGGACGAAGTTCATATTGCCCGCAAGCAATATTTAGATGGGAGTATTCCTACTGGGTTCCAAAGAACTGCGATTGTGTCTATTGGTGGAACTATTGAATATAATGGCAGAAAAATCAACTTAATTCAAATGTCTATCGAGGAAGATTCTTGCCGTGAAGTTAGTGATGTTGGTCACAGACGTGTTTATATTACAGATAGATTAGGTATGCCTCTTATCGAAACTGTTACTTATCCCGAAATGAAAACACCACAAGAAGTTGCTGATGTTAATCAAATTCTTAGTAGAATTGTGAAAAGCACAGGCAAAGTTCGTACTGGTGTTGGTGCTGCTCGCCAAGATGTTAATGTCTCGGTTACTGGTGGTACGAGAATTGAAATAAAAGGAGTTTCGAGTATAAAATCAATTCCATTATTAACATATAACGAAGCGATGCGTCAGTGGTATTTGCTTAAACTTCGCCAAGAGCTTTGGAATCGTGGAATTACCGAAGAGACTTTTTCTGCTAAATACGAAGATGTTACAAAATTTATGCGCAAAACACGATATACTATAATAAATAATGCAATTTCGAATGGACTTAGAGCAAAATGTGTAGTTCTTAGAGGCTTTAAAGGTTTATTAAGATGGCAGACGCAGACAGATACTTACTTCTCTCGCGAAATTTCTGATAGAGTAAAAGTTATTGCTTGTTTGAATACACTTCCTAATATTGTGCATTCAGATGCGATGAGCGAACAAATTACTTCAACAGAATGGACAATGTTGCGTAAAGCAACTAATGCAACTGAAAACGACACTCTCGTTTTGGTTTGGGGAGACGAGCAAGATAGCACTACTGCTTGCAAAGAAATTATTATTCGTGCAAAAGAGGCAACAATTGGCATTCCTCCCGAAACTCGTCAATCACAATCTGACGGCACTAATGGATTTGAAAGAATATTGCCTGGTCCCGAAAGAATGTACCCCGACACAGATTTGCCTCCAATCAGAATCACCCAAGAAAGATTTGACCGAATCAAAGCAATTTCTAAGCGTTCAAGTTGGGATATTATGCAAAATTTGATGAAAGAGGGATTTGCCGAAAACCAAGCCGAAGAATTAGCATTGTCAAAATATTATACGCTTTACGAGAAACTATTGTCGCAAAGCATTGATAAAAATTATGCTTATTATCTTTTAATTCAATTACCTAAATCGCTTTCTAAAAAGAATTTAGATTTTTCGAAGATCGCTGAAGAAGACTTTCTACTAATGATAAGTTTGTTTATTAATAAAAAAATAAACAAATCAGGATTAGAGGAGTTGATTAAAGAGTCGCTTGTGAATGGCAAATTTACACCTGAATTAATTCCAACTCAATGTGATGGAAGAGAATTAGATGAAATTATCAACGAAGCGATTTTGGAATTCAATAATTTAATTGTAAAGAATTTGGATTCAAAAGTCAATGTAATTATGGGCATTATAATGAAAAAATTGCAAGGTAGAATTGAAGGTAAATATGTTCGCGAAGCTCTTTTAGCAAAATTAAATAATTAATTTAACAATATTATAAACAATATTCATTAAGGCAAAAAAATGGAAGAGAAAGATTATTATAAAGGTTATCGGGGGCAAACTCTCGAAGTGTTACAAAAATATAATGCTTATGTTTGGAGTGAAGTTGATATTGTTACTATTGATGCAACATTTAATGGTTTAATTTTACCACGTTCCGAGCAAGCAGACGATCAGCATATCGTTCTTAAAATGGCGACTGGATACAACATTGGTATTCGCTCGGATAAAGTTGCTGATATTAAAATTTTCGGCTATAAAGAAGCACATTATAAAATTCCCGAAAAGGAATTCCCGTATTCACCAAAAATGCCAAGAGTTAAACTTTTTGGTACAGGTGGAACAATTGCAAGCCGACTGGATTACAGAACTGGTGCTGTAATTCCTGCATTTTCACCAGGCGAACTCTACGGTTCTGTTCCTGAACTTGCAGATTTCTGCAACTTGGAAACTGAAAAATTATACGGCGTATTTAGCGAAAATATGGGACCCGAGCAGTGGATTGGTACTGCAAAAGCAATTGCCGCAGAGATAGAAAAAGGAGTGGAAGGAATAGTTATTGGGCACGGCACTGACACAATGCATCATACTGCTGCAATACTTTCATTTATGTTGCAAAATTCACCAGTTCCTATTGTAATGGTTGGATCGCAACGCTCCAGCGACCGACCTAGTTCGGATGCTGCATTAAATTTGATACATTCAGTAAAAACTGCTGCCGAAAGTGATATTGCCGAAGTTATGGTGTGTATGTTTGGACCTACTTCTGATGCTTATGGTTTGCTTCATCGTGGCACACGCGTTCGCAAAATGCACTCAAGTTATCGCTCTACTTTTAGAACTATAGGCGACATTCCTATTGCAATGGTCGACCGAAATAATATTAAACCTTTGCGAGAAGATTATAAGAAGAGAAGAAAAGATAAAAATCTAAAGTTAATGCCATATTTTGATGATAGAGTATCCATTGTATATTATTACCCCAATATGAAGCCCGATATTATTGATACATTGATTGATAATGGCTACAAAGGTATTGTGATTGCAGGTACAGGTCTTGGGCACGTTAATAAGCCACTTTATCCCGCTTTGCAAAGAGCAAAAGATGCAGGAGTGGCGGTTTTTATGACCGTACAAACACTTTGGGGTTATGCTCAAATGTATGTATACGACACAGGTCGTGATTTGATGGAATTGGGCGTTATTCCTCTGGCGAATATGTTGCCCGAAGTTGCTTATGTCAAATTGGGTTGGGCTTTGGGCATTACTAAAGATTTAGACGAAGTAAGGAAGATTATGCTCGAACCAATTGCAGGAGAAATGACTGAGCGAGAACCAAGTAATGGCTATTTAGTATATCAAGGTGGCATTCCTGAAGTAGAAGAATTTATTTCGAGTATAAGGAAATAGTTTAGTTATATTTCTTTTCTGAATGTCTGTTCAAGAGGTATCTTGAATGTAATAATACGACAGAAATATTAGAGCGAAGCTGTCTCATAAGTCAAAAATAATATCAAAATTGTCATTCCCGTGCAAACGGGAATCCACTACTATTGAGGATTTATAGATTCCAACTTGTGTGGGAAAGACACTCTAAATTGAATTATTAGAACCCTTCTTAACATATAATAAGAATTGATAACAATTCCAAATTAATCAATGAAAAGTATTAATTTTGTAAAAAAGTGGAATACAAAATGATTGATTTAAGAAGCGATACAGTTACCAAGCCAAGCGAGGAAATGCTGGACTTTATGAAAGGCTCCCAGCTTGGCGATGATGTTTATGGCGAAGACCCAACTGTTAATGAATTGCAAGAATATGTTGCAAACTTATTTGGCAAAGAAGCAGCATTATTTGTACCAACTGGTACAATGAGCAACCAAGTTTCGCTGGGAATATTGACTAATCCTGGCGAAGAAGTTATCGCAGATGCGAATGCACACATATTTATTTACGAAAATGGTGCTCCTTCGCGTTGGTTTGGTATTCAAATTATGCCTATCCCCAGCGAAGATGGTGCTATGCCAATAGAGAAAATCGAACAAGCTATTCGTCCCGATGTTTATTATTTGCCTAAAACAACTGTTATTGAATTAGAAAATACTCATAATCGCCACGGCGGAACAATTTTAAGCCTTGATTATATTAAGTCAGTTCACGAACTTGCCAAAAAGAATAATATACAAATGCACTTAGACGGTGCTCGCATTTGGAACGCACACGTTGCTACAAAAACTCCGCTTTCGGAATACGGCAAGTATTTCGATACTGTAAACGTATGTTTTTCTAAAGGTTTAGGTGCTCCTGTGGGTTCGATGGTACTTTCCTCACGCGAAAATATCAAGAAAGCATGGAAAATTCGCAAAACTCTTGGCGGGGGAATGCGTCAAGTTGGTGTGCTTGCAGCAGCTGCAAAATTTGCTTTGGTTAATAATTTGCATAAATTAATAGATGACCACAAGAAAGCTGTTGCATTTAGTTTGCTTATGCAAAAAAGTGGTCTGTTCCATATTGACGAAGCCAAGGTGCAGACAAATATCGTTATGGTTGATTTGCTACATCCAATTGATATGACAATTTATGTGGCTGAACTCAAAAATCAAGGATTGTTGATTAATGCAATAAGTAAATCGCGTTTGCGTGCTGTGTTCCATTTAAACAACTCGATGCACGATGCCAGCGAAGCAGCAAATATTATGACACAAGTGGCAAAAACCTATATTGATAAATTAAACTAATTGAATTATATGCCAAAAGAAATTGATTTAAACCAAGAATTATCCAAATTCAAACATAAAAATACATTCAAAATTCACTTTCATCAGATTGATGCCGCTCAGATATTATATAATGTTGAATATTTTAAGCTTTTCGAGAATGGCAGAATAAGTTATATGCAACAATTCAACTTGATTCATAGCATTGAACAATTGATGAATGACTTTCTTGTGATGACTGCCCATAATGATATTGATTATTTCCGTCCTGCTCGGTTTAATGATGAAGTAGAGATCTGGACAAGGATTTCCGAAATCAGAAATTCCTCTTTAATATTTGAAAATCTGGCAGTTTGCAAAGGCGTAATATTGGCAAAAGGTAGCACAGTTTACGTGCATGTTGATTCAAAAACACAACGATCCAAACCAGTTCCCCCAGAAATTGTAAAGAATTTTCAGGAATACGAAAATTCGAATAATTGAAAATCTATAATGATATGGGGAAATATGTGATGACCTTAGGGACAGGTCGCGACCTGACCCTACAAGAGTGGGGAATAAAAGAGGGTGTATATATTCTGGCACGCTATTGGATAATCAAAAAGTTGATGGTTTTATGAATTGATTTTCATAAATTAGGTAATTAATTTTATTTTAGCAAGTAAAATTCTTGTGTAATTCACATTTATTTTTTAAATTGCATTATATATTATTGTAATATGTCAAATTTTCGATAAATAAATAATTTTTTTAATTAATATAAGAGGTTTTAACCTTATGAAGAAATTTTTAACTTTAATTTTCACAGCCTTATTGCTTATTTTGGCAGTGAATCAGGTGTGGGCAGCCGCACCTACTACCCAAGCAAAATATGTTGGTATCTCCAATATTACAAGCACGGGTGCAAAAGCAAGTTGGATAAACGGCAACGGCTACGGACGTATAGTCGTTATCAGTACATCCAACGATTGGACTGACGAAAATCTAATTCTGACGACAAGCGGTCCTGCTTATACTGATAAGGGTGGCAACCTTACAGGTGCCGATCAAGTTGGAACAACTGGAAGTTATGTAATTGACATAACTACTGGAACAACCAGGGTCTCTACTTTTACAAACTTGGTAAGTAATACAACTTACTATGTAAAGGTTTATGAGTTCAAT
>DYPF01000103.1 GCA_020720105.1 Chloroherpeton thalassium | reverse complement strand
TAGCGGGCAAGTTAGGTAAATTATAGCTTATATTTGTCCAATTTAAACCATAATCATTTGTAACATACACTTTTTCTCCTGTTGTATAACCCGAGTAACTTGTATAAATCACATTTGGTGTATTAGGGACAATAGCTGCTGAAGTTAAATATTGCGAAGTTGGTTTGCTATAAGTATACCAATTAGTTCCGCCGTCATAAGTAACCATATAATCACTGCCGTGACTTGCAACAATTGTGTTTGCATTATCAGGGGATACAGTTAATAAAGTTAATGTGCTTGATGAAGTGAATAGAGAAATCTTAGTCCAGCTCGAGCCACGATTTGTAGTTTTATAAACGTTCCTATAACCAATATAAATTGTTTGATTTGATGTTGGGTGTTGAGTATAAGGAGCAACCCAAGCACCATTTTCACTTGAAAATGCACTTGGCTGAACCCAGTCATAAAAATTAAGTCCGCCATCTGAAGATTGCTTGATTCTACCATAATATAATGCACCATATTGATATTGAGTAGTTTGATTATCAATCATACAATCCATACCATCGCCACCGATTACGTCTTGCCAAGTGCCAACATAATTCTTAGTTCCATTATCTTGTGCTCCAGCAATCCAAACATTATCAGCTGTTTGTGCTGCACCAATTTTGTAGAATTGAGTAATTGCTAAGCCGCTACCGAGCCAGCTCCAAGATGAACCGCTATTTGTTGTTCTATAGATACCACCGTCATTGCCTGTATACAAACGATTTGTACCTGGAGCAAACCATAAGTCGTGATGATCAGCGTGTACTTCGGGAGCACCAAATCCACCATACCAATGAGCAACCATTCCCCAGTTTACACCACCATTTGTGGATTTCCAAGAATTTACACCACCAGTATATATAATGTTAGCATCTGTTTGATCTACTGCCATACATAAGTCGTACCAGCCTTGACCACCTGTATCTGTGCCAGTGCCTTCGTACCAGCCAAGTAAGTTTGGGGTAGTTGATTGAGTAGTCCAATTATCGCCACCATCAGTAGAGCGGTACATACCCATATAACCACTGCCTGAATTACTCATTAATGCATAAATATAATTTGCATTTGCAGGAGTTACACCCAAAGCAACACGTTGAGCCGAACTTGGTAATCCACTTGTTAATTGTGACCAATTTGTACCTGAATTTGTGGAGCGGTAAATAACAGATCCTGCTGCAAAAATTATTGCGGAATTGCCACTCTTGAACTCCATATCTTTCACACCAATTGATGAGAATATCAATGACCAAGAATTACCACCATCAATAGTTTTGTAAATACCAAAGTTGCCACCCGCATACATAATGTCGGGGTTTGTTGGATCTATTAACATTCTGCTAATAGTGCGTGTTTGATTTTGAGTGAAAGAAAGCCCAGTTGTTGTCCAAGTTAGTCCGCCATCAACCGATTTCATAACACCAACGCTGTAATTATCGCTAGCATCTCCATCGCCAGTAGCGATAAAGATAATATTAGTATTAGTTGGATGGATAACTATATCAGTAACGCCAATCGCACCTAATTGGTCGGTGGAAGTTGCCCAAGAGTTACCACCATCGTTGGAATACCAAAAACCACCGCCAGCTGAACCGATGTAAACTTTACTTGAATTTGCAGGATTTTCGCGAACGCAATTAATTCTGCCTAATCCTGCATATCCACCTGGAGAATCATCAGGACCTAATGATACCCAACTTGGTGTGGATTGCACTTTGTTTTTCTTGTTTTTTGGATTTCCATAAAGTTGTTTGAAGTTGTTTGCTTCGCGGTAATTGATACCAGCATCTGGAAATTGCCCAGTTGGATAAACTCTTTGAGCCCAGAACCATTCCCATCTCTTGAATGGCTTCCAGCCAATGCCTTTAACTGTAGTGTCTTTGTCTGCCCAATATTCATAAGCAGCCTTTTGTAAATCGTAAAAGTTCCAAGTCTGTGTCGTTGGAGAAACAGTGCTTGGCAAGGATTTGTTCAAATTTTCTACCCAAGGTTGGGAGAACAATTCGGAGCTGAAAATTCCAAAAATAGCAATAAAGATTGCTAAAAATTTTAGAGTTTTTTTCATATATACCTCAAATTTCTAAAAATTCTTTTTTATAATATTATAAAAATAACAAATATTTGTTAATTTAGCACCAATATTAATAAAAATTAATGTTAACTAAAATATAGTTTAAAACAACATTTATAGCACTTAATAGATTGATTTAAAAGAATTTTTTAGTTAAATTATTGAGTATTTCAATTTTTTTCGTAAATTTGTTTTCTATCTTTTTTCAAAACTAAAAATTTGTTACAATTATGTTTGAAAACTTACAGGAAAAGCTCGAAGGTGCTCTGAAGCGATTCAGAGGTCAGCATAAAATATCAGAAGAAAATATTACCGAAGCCTTAAAGGAGATTCGTGTTGCCTTGCTTGATGCAGACGTTAATTTGCAAGTTGTAAACAAATTTATCGAACAAGTTAAAGAAAAAGCAATTGGGCTGGAAGTTAAAGGAACTATCAAGCCAGAGCAACTAATCGTAAAAGTCGTAAAAGACGAGTTGGTAGAGTTGATGGGCACTAAGATGAAGGATATTACTTTCTCGGCAAAGCCCCCTACAATTATAATGGTTGCAGGCTTGCAAGGTTCTGGTAAAACTACATTTTGCGGAAAATTAGCTAAAAATTTGCGTAAACGTGGTCGCCAACCATTGCTTGTAGCTGCCGATGTTCATCGTCCCGCTGCAATTTTGCAATTAAAACAATTAGCAGAGCAAATCAAGATTACTGTTTACAGCGAAGAAGGCAAAGATGCCCTTTCAGTTGCTCGAAATTCAATTGAATATGCCAAGAAATTTGGTCGCGATGTGATCATCGTGGATACTGCTGGTAGAACAACAATTGACGAAGTGATGATGAAGGAAGTTCGGGATATTTCGGATTTGATTCAACCAACCGAAACTTTGTTTGTAATTGATTCGATGATTGGTCAAGATGCAGTTGTAACTGCTAAAGCATTTAACGAAGCCTTGTCGCTAACTGGTATTGTTCTTACTAAGTTAGATGGTGATACTCGTGGCGGTGCTGCTATATCTGTATTAGATGTTGTGGGCAAACCCATCAAATTTGTTTCATCGGGCGAAAAACTCGACACTCTCGAACCATTCCACCCCGATCGTATTGCTTCGCGTATTTTGGGTATGGGTGATATCTTATCCTTAGTAGAAAAAGCAGAACAGCAAATTGATGAGAAAGAAGCTCAAAAATTAGAAGATAAAATTCGCAAAAATCAATTTACTTTTGATGATTTCTTGGAACAATTGAATATGGTTCGTAAGATGGGATCGCTTAAAGACTTATTGGGTATGTTGCCCGGTATGGATAAAGCCTTGAAGAACGTAAATATTGATGATAAAGCTTTTTCTAAAGTAGAAGCAATGATATTCTCGATGACCAAAGCAGAAAGAAATAATCCAAAATTAATCAATGGTTCTCGTAGAATGCGTATTGCCAAAGGTAGCGGAACAAAAGTGCAAGACATCAACAATTTGCTAAAGCAATTTGAACAAATGCAAAAAATGATGAAGAATTTTGTTCACGGTAAAAAAGGCAGATTTATGCCTCGTATCCCGGGTTTGAATTAAAATTAAATAAATGAAATTGAAAATATTGCTAAAATTGAATTTTTTAGTTAGAAAATAAAAAAAAAGAATAATAAACTAATTTATATAAATATTATCAGGATAAAACAATGGTAAAATTAAGATTAAGAAGAAAAGGCTCCAAACATCGTCCGGTTTATGATATCGTAGTCGTTGATGCAAGAGCAAAACGCGATGGTGCATTTTTGGAAAGATTGGGCTACTATGATCCAAACACAAACCCAAGCACATTTAAAGTTAATCACGAAAGAGCAATCTATTGGATGGGAGTTGGTGCTCAGCCAACATTGGTTGTTCATCACATATTAAGTAATGACGGTGTGTTGTTACGCAGGGCATTGCAGTTTAAAGAAAAAACAGAAGCAGAAATCAACGAATCTGTTGATAAACATAAAGTTATTGCTGTTGCTCGTCATAAAAGACGCCAAGAATTACGCAAGAAAAGAGTAGAAGCTAAGAAAAAAGCTGAAGCTGAAGCAAAAAATGCTGAGAAAAAATAAATAGAAAATTAAAATTTTAACAAAAATATTTTGTTATTAAAAATAATTTTCGTAATTTTGTATTCTCATTTTTACTGGGGTGTGGCCAAGTGGTAAGGCAGCGGTTTTTGGTACCGCCATTCAGAGGTTCGAGTCCTTTCACCCCAGCATTTTTTTATGTAGTTATCGTTTTTATATTAATTATAATTGCTAAAAGTAAGGTTTATTTTAATGAACTATTGAGTGGTTCTAATAATTCAATTTAGACAGTCATTCTTAAACGAAGTGAAGAATCTATCTTGTTGATTTTAGAAGATTCTGGATTCTTCGCCCCAACTTGTCTGGACTAAGAATGACAATTTTTAGAACTCCTTTTTATAATAATAAATATATTTTATATAAAATTAATCTAAAAAAGAAATGCACGATTTTAAAATTGCCACTGGTCGCTCCAATCCACAACTTGCAAGCCGAGTTGCTCATAGTCTTGGAATTGATCTTTCCGAAACTATTATTCAAAACTTCAGCGATGGAGAAATATGGGTAAAGTTCGAAGAAAACATACGCGGTATTGATTTATTTATCCTTCAGTCTACTTTCCCTTCGTCCGACAATATCTTCGAGTTACTTATGTTGATTGATGCTGCAAAAAGAGCCTCAGTTAAACGAGTAACTGCAGTTATTCCATATTATGGATATGCCCGTCAAGATAGAAAAGACCAACCAAGAGTAGCAATAACTGCTCGCTTAGTGGCAAATTTATTGGAACGTGCAGGTGCTGACCGTGTGATAACAATTGATTTGCATTCATCACAAATTCAAGGCTTTTTTGATATTCCCTTAGATAATTTATATGCTTCACCTGTATTACTCAAAGCAGCAAAAAGATTGAATTTAGACAATATTGCAGTTGCCGCTCCCGATGTTGGATCGGTAAAAACTGCCCGAGCCTATGCTAAAAGATTGAACGAAGCTAATCTTGTTGTTATCGACAAAAGAAGACCTTCGCATAATGAAGCAGAAATTATGCACATTATTGGTGATGCAAAAGATAAAAATGTATTTATTGTTGATGATATGATTGATACAGGTACAACTTTTTTAAATTGTGCAGATGCTATCAAAAATCAGGGTGCTAAATCAGTTTATGGTATTTGCGTACATCCTGTGCTGAGCAATAATGCCATAGAGAAAATTGAAAAGAATGACTCATTAACAAAAATATTTGTTACTGATACTATTCCATTACATAGAACAAGTGATAAAATTGAAGTTGTTACCGTTGCAGATTTATTAGCAGAAGCTATTATCCGTACGCACGATGCAAGATCGATTTCTTCATTATTTGAAATTGAAAGATAATTATTTTTTTAATAAAAAACTAAAAAGGTGTTTGATGAAAACATTAGAGCTAATTGCCCAAAAAAGGGAAGTAGGCAGAAAAGCCACAAGAGATCTAAGAAAAAATGACCTTATTCCAGCTTGCTACTATGCAAAAGGTAAGGAAAATGTGAATTTTGTTGTAAAAGCGAAGGACATTCGGCCATTTGTTTATACAGCTCACAAACCAATAGCACAAATCACTATCGAAGGAACAGATGAAAAATATGTTGCAGTTATTAAAAGTGTAAGTTTCGACCCAGTAACAGATAAAATTTTACACGTTGACTTTTTGGGTTTAATACCAAATCATACATTAACAGTGGACATACCTATTATCCTAAACGGTACTCCAATTGGCGTTAGAAAAGGTGGTAAAGTTTCGCAAGTTATTCATAAAGTGAAAATTACAACTACTCCAGAATTATTAATTGATGCATTAGAAATCGACATTACCGACTTGGATATAGGTAAGCAATTGCAATTCAAAGATATTACCAAAGAAGGCTGGTTATTCTCAGTTCCTCCTTCAGCATTAATTTGCTCGGTAAAACAAACCAGAGCATAAAAATAGAAAGATAATGATATTTCTTATCAGGCACAGATTGCTGTGCCTTTTTTTTATTATTACAGTTAAACTACAACACCATACTCTTATCGTACCTTACAGAAAAATCCTTCCGAAGGATAAAAGGACATTTTAATAAGAACCAACCCCTAAATCCTCACCTATCCCGACAAGTCGGAACGAAGAATTCATTTCTACCGTAGGGAACAGGCATGCCTGTTCCCTACAAATGTCAATCTATTCCTTCACAAATTTAGCAAATTTATCGCCAATTTTCACAAAATACACACCTGCGGGCAGCTGTGAAATATCAATTTTAATATTCCCCTTCTCTGAAGGGGTGGCTCGAAGAGACGGGGTAGTAAACATCAATTCCCCCATATAATTATAAATTTTTATTTCAGAACCTCCCCCTAAATCCCCCTCACGGAGTGGGAATAAAAGTGGAAGGATTTCAATATATTCCGATGCGGGATTGGGGGAAATATACATTCCAGAGTCTTCTTTGTCATTTATCGAAGTCCCTTTCATTGTAAAGTCGGCTGAAATGGGCAAATGGTCAGTACATTTATATGAATCATCGGTATTCAAATTGTATTTTGTAAGCAAATCAGTAGGTAAAACAGCAGAATTGAAGGAAAAGCTTTTTGTGTTAGAAGTTGCAGCATCGCTATAAAAGATAAAGTCTAATTTTCCGGGCCAGTAATATGAATTATTATTTATCCAAGTATATGAAAATGGTTTATGAGTTATTCTTGCATCAGAGTCAGCAAATGGCGTGCCGTCCCAATCAATATAGTTTCCTGTCTGCTCTAAGCTCCCATTTTTCATCATAAGCAATTGACTGGCATAACCTACAAAATTCATATCGCCAACAATAAATATTGGCGAATTTGCAGGTAAACTTATATCGGCAGTATTATTTTTAACGGATTTGATATAATTTATGATATTTACAACTTCCGTCATTCGTTTATCATTTTCTTGCATCGCTGGCAGGTGAGCGACTATAACTAACGCTTTTGTATCATATTCGGGACGCATATCAATCAAAAAGGCTGCATTTCCATTTATTTGATGATTATCTAAAATTGTATAATGCGTTGCTAAAATTACATCGCAATATGGTTGCTTGCGTGCCGACCAATCCTTGCCGGGAATCGCCTGACTCATAATTCCTGCAATGTACTCTTCCGAAGTATCATACACCTCGCAAAAGCCCATAATATCAGGATTAATTGCTGAGATTATTTTTGTGAAAAATGGGGAAAATTCTTTTGTGGAAATATTATCTTTCAATACATTCCAAGCCGAAACTCTAAAGTTTCCTTGCGATTTATCGAGCGAAATCGGTGGCAATTCCATTTGGTCGCATTCAGTTTTAAGTAAAGTAATACTCTCATTTTTCTCGGGTATCATATCTCCGCTACTATTAGTAGTAAGAACAAATTTAAAAGCATTTCCCGAAAAAAGTGGTTTGCCATACGGAGTGGCACTTTTGCTTATCGAAAATTCATACTTATCCGAAGTTACAGTTGGCATTGCTGCAAAACCGATATTGGAATGTTTGATTGTATTTCTTTTATCATCAATAATAAAAGTTCCTTTGCGGTTACCAAATTCCCAAACAAAATCTGCTCCGGTCATATTTATTAAATCGCCCGAACCTGCAGAATTATCTGTATCGAGGTATAGAACAATCGTATTATCTTGTTGAATAAAAATCTCTTTGTCAAATTTGACATAAAAGAAATAATATTCATCATTTTGAGAATACTTTACTTCCAGAATATCCAAATAGGTTTTAGAATCTCCGGCTTGGTCTGCAATTGATTCGATAGATTCCCAATCATCAAAATATCCGTCAATGATTATTCGGGAACAATTGGAATATTCCTTTGCTATACCAAAATTACTTATTAATATTAAAGTAATCAGTAAAAAACTTAATAAAGAAATTAACTTATTTTTGATCTGTAAGAATTGCATTTATTTTTTCGATTATTTGATTTTCAAAATATCCATTGGATTCAAAGAAATGCACTTTGGAAGTTACATAATCTTCTCTGCCGCTAACTTCGCCTTTCAATTTTAAATATGTTGTTCCATCTTTATTTTCGTTAATTATGAATTTATATTGCATACGACCATTTACCCACACTCCACCGCGAATAATAGGAACTTTCACACAATATCTCTCGATATTATCGAAAGTAGTATCTGTTTTACCGATAAAAACGCAATAATCCGAAAAAACCTTTCCTTTGTAAAAGCCATCATCTGTTTGACTATATGTTTGATTAATTATTTGACAACCTAACTCTTCAATTGCAGTTTTACAAGCATTATAAACTCTTTCGAAAGAATAATTCATTGTATAATCATAGCCTTCGGCTTTGTAGTATTTCAATCGTGGGTCTGCTTTAAACGGATCGAACTTGTCTTCGTCTTTATTCTGAGAAAATAGATTAATAGTAGAAATTGCAAATATTGCAATCAGAAAGTATGAAAAATATTTAATCTTCATTTTAGCACCTTTTTTAATTTCAAACTTAATTAATTTAGACGATTTATCCAAATATAATTGAAATTATTCATTGAAAATTATAATCTGAAAATTTAATTGGATTATTAAACTCAGACTTTACTTTTAACTGTCTATTTGTAAACGGCGAGCAAGGAAAATTTGATATTAAACCATTTTTAGATAAGGGTAGGTTTATAGAATTGAGAAATTTTGAAAAGCTGGATGACTTTAAGTTAATTGATGGTGTTTTGAATTGGTTTAACGAAATAGATATTTCGCCTGATACAGTTTACATATTGTCCAAAAAACAATGAATAATCCAATCTCCTACTCTGACCCCACGGGCTTAGCACCAAAGATGGAGAAAGACGGCGGGAATAAAAAAAACTGCCTTATTAAAGGGCAGCTTTTGTTTAGCATCTGAATTAGTTCTATTTAATTCAAAATCTTATTAATTTTTAGCCT
>DYPF01000402.1 GCA_020720105.1 Chloroherpeton thalassium | reverse complement strand
AACCATTGCTTGGGTTAGGATATACAGAAATGTTGTTTTTAGAAACTTGGTTAACATATGTTGGGTCAGTTAAATCTAATATAATAACTGGAGTTCCTGTACCGTTTATCGAAGTCCATTTTGGATTAGGAGTTGCATTTGGAAGATAAAACAAGTTATAAGAAATTTCTTGTAAATCAGATCCATCACATAATATTTTAACATCTCCTGCAGCAACATAAGTTATTTCCATACCTGCAACAATTGCAGTTCCTGCAGAAATATCAACTGGATTTGTAAATGTTAAAGTAACCATCATATTGGTAACATCAGCTGCAACAATTGAATAATCACCTGTTTCAGCAATAAGGGTTCCATTTGAAGCATCATATAATTGACCATTTAATACAGCACCTACAGAAGTGCCAGTATATATCATCATTGTTATAGATTCGACTCTTGTATTTGCAACAAAATTAAATATGTTGCCTACAACTAAACCATCGCCAGAACCTAAATCCGCTAAACCAGTAGCTTCAAAAGAAGTTGAAGCAGAAAATGCTCTTGCAAAAGTATAATCCTCAGAGGCAAATTTGAGAGTATCTTTATTATTATTGGGAGTTTCATCAGTTTCAGTTTGAGAAACATTGTATGCAACAGTATATGTTTTAGATCCAGCTGGAATTGTAAAATGTGTGCTTGTATAAAGTGAATCTACACCCCCAGCATTAACGGTAACAGGAGTACTTGTAGCAGTATAGACATCAGATGAGCCATCATTTACAATAGCAGAAAGGGTTACATTTGTTTGGTCATTAACTCCAATATTTGAAACTTTCTGTGTAAATGCAACAGGAGATGATTGAGTTGATGGAATTATACCATAATAACCAGAGGTGCTGTTTAACAAATATGATTGATTAACTAATAAATCATTATTAATTGAAATAACATCCGCTTCAACACCAGACACATTATCTAAAAATAATGAAAAACCACCATAATCACTAACACATCTAAAGCGAGCTTGAACAGTTTGATCGTTGTAAGCAGATAAATCAGCAGTTAAAGTGGTTGGGGTTTGAGGTGCAGTTGCTGTATTATGATTTGAAATAGATGTTAATACATTTGTACTGCTAGTCGTCCAATTTGCTCCTCCATCTGTAGAAAATTCAACAAAAAGTGCCATACCAGTAGATGAAATATACTCATCATTTAATAGAATTTCAATAACATCAAAAGACAAAATATTACTTACAGCTGTTGGATGAAGTACTGGTGTTATTAAACTTCCTACCTCAGTAGCAGTAATATTAAAACAGTCCATAACTGCAAAAACACCATCCCCATAATTTGAAGCTAAATGAGTATATTCCCAATCAGCACTGCCTTCCCAAAAATCTGTTGCAGGATTTGCACTCCAGTTATTTGGTGGAAAGAGATTAAAAGATTCATTTAAAACTGAGTTGACACTTCTAACAGTATTAAAAGATTTTTGTTCAACAATTTTCTTGTTGTAATCAATTTTAAAGTTAGCAATTTTTTTATGAGTATTAATTTGTGCAAAAGAACTTGCTACAAAAACACCCATTGCTAAGAAAAGTAAACTTTTTCTCATGAGTAAATAAATTTAAATGGTTTAATAAATAATAATGATTTAGCTAAATTGCTAAAT
>DYPF01000401.1 GCA_020720105.1 Chloroherpeton thalassium | reverse complement strand
AGATGTGGTTTTTGTAATAGATGTCCTGGGCAAAGTTTTATTGAACACGGAACACCATTAAAGGCAAGTACTGCTAATTGTTATAGTGCTAATGCAAGAATGAATTTAGCAAAAAAACTGATTAAAGGGAACGACCCGTTAAATGGAAATTCATTAGAAAATAGGCTACAAAACTTCAATGCAATTCCTATTGATGAAATTGTTTCAAATAAAAATGAAGTGAATCATCGTAACAAAGAGTTGATTTTGAATAAAGATATTGCTAATAGTTAGGCATTGAGTAACTAAGGTTAAGCATTTTCACCTAAGGTAAGTAAAATGTATAACACATAATTTTTTAGCAATGAAAAAAAGCCTAAAAATCAGCCGTGCTTCAAGCACAATCAAAATGAGTGGATGCTCAAAAGTATGGGAAAATGATTGCGGTATACAATATCGCGCCGGTTAATCCAACACAAAGGATGTGTGGCATAAAACCCACACATCCTTTAAATTCTATCGCTTTAAAATGAAATACAATTTTGTTAAAAATGAATTAATTGAAATTATTATGCCACCGCCTATAGGTGACTGCATAATGACATTCCCATTAATCAATCATTTAAAATTTAAATTTAATTTAACTTTAGTATGCAATGAATATGTTTATGAAACAGTAAGTTTTTTGCAACATCCTTTGAAGTCAAAGTTATTATCAGTTGACAATTTGAAAGACAAAATCATAGTTGATTTTCTTTCAAACAATGAATCTGCCTACTACATTAAATATTCAAAACCCAAATTATCAGTTGGCTTTAAGGATGGTTTTTGGAAATATGATTTACAATTAAAGCAACCTACAGAATTTAAGTCACTGCCAGCTTCTTCCATTTTTTTATATGCTTTAGTAGTTCTTGGGCTTGATTATAATAATAGTTTAGATTTTTCATGTTCTAATGAATGGCAATATAAAAATCAGCAAAAAATACTAGTAGCCCCTAGTGCTGGTAATATTTCAAGATGTTACGCAATTGAGGAATTCATTCTTCTTGGTAAAAAATTAAGTGATAAAAACATTGCTTTTATATTAGGTCCAGCTGACAAACACATTCGTTCCTCAATTCCATTACAGTTTGAGGTAATTGATACATCAAGCATAGAAGAAACAATAACTATTTTATCTTCATCGAGAATGGTTATTGCAAGCGAAGGTGGGTTTATGCATATTGCTGCATCGTATAAGATTCCATTATTAGGATTGTTCAAAATTGCATCTGTTGAAAATTGGTTTCCGTATGACAATTATTATCAAGTTGGTATTGGTGATAGTGTAAATAATTATAATGCCTTGCCTGAAACCAAAATGGACATAATGTTAATTACAGAAAAAGCGATAAAGATTTATGAGTCCATTGAAAATTGAAGGGACACCGATTAACTTTAAAACAGTAAATGTAAAAGATATTTTGCTTTCAAAAGAAAGCGTAAAATATTTTTCACTGGTAATTGTGGAAGATGAAACTGCTTTAAAATGTATTTTGCCCTCTCCTTTACATGGCAGAAGTTTAATTGTTAATTATGATATTGATTCAGAAAGGTATATTATCACAAAAGGAAATGGGCTTACTTATTTTCCTTTTGGTTTTGTAGCCACAGAAGAACTTGATAATTATGCTT
>DYPF01000400.1 GCA_020720105.1 Chloroherpeton thalassium | reverse complement strand
TATTCTGCCTCCGATGGAAATGGAAATAGGGCAAGAAAATTGCTAAAAAACATTAGGAGGTAATTATATGTCGAAGACAAAGAAATTTAGTTCCGAAGATAAAGTGAAAATTCTTCGTGAACATTTAGAAAACAAAGTTGCAATTAGCGACTTAGCAGAAAATAATGGTGTTAGTCCTAATATTATTTATTTGTGGAAAAAGCAATTATTTGAAAATGCTTCAATATTATTTGAACGTACACCTAAAGTCAAATCTAATATTAGCAAAGATAATGATAAAATCCAAGAGCTTGAATCAACTTTGGCTCAGCGTGAAAATCTCATTTCTGAACTTGCAACAGAACTGGTTAGCATTAAAAAAAAAGAGAATGGGGCAACCTCAAAAAGCAATGGGTCGAACTTGAAGTTAGGGATGAAGTCGTGAAACTTATCAATAAAATTTGTAAAAATAGTAATTTAGGCATAATTAAAATGTTAAAATTAGTTGGCGTAAGTAATTCAAAATACTACACTTGGAAGCAAAGGGCAGGTCTTGAAAATCAGCATAATGGCAAGACCCCAAAGCAGCACTGGTTAACCCCAGATGAAAGAAAAGCAATCATAGATTACACATTGTCTCTTACTAATAACAACGTTCATTATAATAGAGACGGCTATCGTAGAATCGCATATAATGGTTTAGACTTAGGACTTTTTGCTGCATCACCAGCATCAGTTTATCGTGTTTTGAAAGAAGCTGGGCTACTTAATATGTGGTCAAAAAAGAAAACAAATACCAAAGGAACAGGTTTTGTACAACCTGAATATCCGCACAAAGACTGGCATACGGACATAAAATACGTAAACTACCGAGGCACTTTCTTGTTCTTTATAAGCGTCATTGATGGTTATTCTCGCTACTTACTTCATCATGAACTACGAATTTCAATGACAGAATTAGATGTTGAGATTATTGTGCAAAAGACTCATGAAAAATATCCAGATGCAAACCCCAATATAATCAGTGATAATGGCGGTCAGTACATATCAAAAGAATTCGGCGAGTATTTGAAACAACTTGGATTTAAACATATTAGAACATCGCCAAATTATCCACAATCGAATGGAAAGATAGAACGATTTCACAGAAGTTTGAATGAAGAATGTCTTAAAAAAAGAAGTTTCATAGATATTGACGACGCAAGAAATCAGATAGGAAATTACGTAAGTCATTACAATAATACACGTTTACATAGTTCGCTTAATTATTTGCGACCAGTAGATTACCTTAACGGAAACCCAGAAGCATTGTTAAGAGATAGACAAAATAAATTAGATGCAGCAATATTGAAAAGAAAAAATTACTGGGAGCTAAAAAATAATGTTGCATAAAACATTTAATACTATTATATTTGCAAAATCAGATAAAGCAGAAACAAGCTCTGCTGGAGAGCAACTTGAGAGGAATAATCTGATAAACGAAAATACTGACGGGGTCGGTGCAAATCTGACCTCTGTAT
This sequence comes from Chloroherpeton thalassium, assembly GCA_020720105.1. Lineage (GTDB taxonomy): Bacteria > Bacteroidota > Ignavibacteria > Kapaibacteriales > UBA2268 > GWF2-33-9. The sequence continues at coordinate 163 of DYPF01000400.1, read as the reverse complement.
TTAATCAGTATTTTTGTTTGAAATGCCTTAAAAAACTCAAATAAATTTTTATTCATTATTCCATTTTCCGCTGAGGCAATACACATTTAGGTCTATTGGCATACCACATCGTAGCACCAATCAGATATCAACTGAAAAAAAATGGATTTAATTATGATTGGAG
>DYPF01000399.1 GCA_020720105.1 Chloroherpeton thalassium | reverse complement strand
TGAAGCATGCACAAGGCTTCAAATGCTTTACAACGGGACTTATCTTTACGTTGTGTGTCATAGTATAAAAAAAAGAAAGACAACCGTTTGCGATTTTGAAAAATGAAAGAAAAAAAATAGGTGTGTAAGAATTTGGCACATTCGTAGAATACTTTTGTCGTATTAAACAACAAAGTATTAAAGAATGAAAACTAATTTATTTACTCGACTCTTTGAATTCTTCACCAACAAAAAAAGAAAAAAGGATGTAATCATTATATTTGTTGGTGATTTGGTATTGGAAACCTTACAGAATAAATATCGAGAATGGATAGAAAAATGTGATATGTTGTATATTCACACTGATATGAGTCAGGTGCAAATGTATGAAAAGTACGAAAGTTTAATTTGTTTGTATGTTGGTGACTCGACTGAAAACAATTGTGGGAAAAGAGACTTTGAAAGTGGCAAGACTTATGCAACAAATCATAAAGAATTAATTTTCAGTCAAATTAACAAGCATAAATACCGTAAAATCATACTGATTTCAACACTTAGATTTAGTAGTGCTTGTGGTGTTTCGACAGAATTATACGCTGAATTATTTCAACAGAATTATAAGACTTATTTTATTGGAATTAAGCCATTTTTATTTGAAGGAGTTAACTCGCTAAGCAACTATGACAAAGCGACAACAGAGTTAAGTAAATACAATCTGGAACAAATTGTTTTAATAGACTCAAATAATGACTCGAATAGGTTGAGTTTTCCGACAAGTATTACTGACAAAATAGCTGAATTAGTTGATTATCAATTGTAAAACAAACCAACTTGTAAGAATTTATTATGTCTTCAAATTTATATAATCGTTATTTTTGGCTGATTAATACCATTTATCGCAACAAGCAGATAACTTTAAAAGAAATTAATCAGAAATGGCTGAGTAGTTCACTATCCAACGGAATTCCTATCCCCCGAAAAACATTTAATAATCACAGAAATACAATTGAAGAGATATTTGACATAAATATAGATTGTGACAGAAGCACAAATCAATATTATATCAGTAATACAAATGATATTCAACAAAATGCTTTTCGTCTTTGGTTATTAAATGGTTTTGCGATACGCAATACAATTAATGAAAGTAAGTCGCTGAAAGAAAGGATTATTTTTGAAAACATACCTTCAGGCGAAAACCATTTGACTTCAATCATTGACATAATGAAAAGAAACAAAATGATTCGGCTAAGTTATAAATCATTTTGGGATGATGATAGTTACGAAGTTGATATAGAACCTTACTGTTTGAAAGTATTTAAACAACGATGGTATTTAGTGGGTAAAACCGACAAAATCAAAGTTTATGCCTTAGACCGTATTGAATATTTAACAGAGCTACCAAACGATTTTAGTCTGCCTAAAGATTTTGACGCTGAAATTTATTTTGTAGATTGTTATGGTATTATCAATGACAATAATATAAAACCAGAAAAAGTTTGTTTGAGATTTGAAGTTAATCAAGCGAATTACATACGTTCATTACCACTTCACAAAACTCAAAAAGAAATCAATAATACAGACAAAACTGTTGATTTTGAATACTTTTTAAAACCGACTTACGACTTTGTGCAAGAAATATTGAAATATGGTGAATTTGTTGAAGTGATTAGACCTCAGTGGCT
>DYPF01000398.1 GCA_020720105.1 Chloroherpeton thalassium | reverse complement strand
ACACTACACACAGTTATCCTCAACATGGTAAAGGCGCACGTATTTATTTTCAAAAATCCACTAAGCCTACAATCTTTACCCAAGGTCAAGAAACCAACGTATATGCTGCAAGTGTTGATGTAAAATACAATCCGGTTACCAAAAAATTTGTGATGTACAATATTACGAATGAGCATCATCTAACATCTCAAATTCAAAGACGTTTTTCAAAGGATGGTATTACTTGGACAACGCCAGAAAATGTTTCTTCCCCATATAATTTTACATTCATAAATAATATTGGTGTATTAGGTGATACTTATGGAAGAATTGTCGGTGAATTTCTTGCCTTCGGTGCTCCAAAAGGACTTCGCAATGACTGTAATGAAGCAGGATCAACTCTAGACAAAAAGTGTTGGGCAAAGTGGGATTTATACGGAATAACCATCCAACCTGTCCGTTAGAATCAGAAGATGTTCACTTTGGAAGAAAATTGGCTCGCCGATCTTATACAAAAACATCAATCAATACGTTAAATTGAACTGGTATTGGTGTTTCATTAATTATCATCAACATAACCGATTTAACCTTATCTTTGTATTTACCAGAGGTGTCAGCATTTATAAAAACAACTCCTAAGTACAATTGATTGTCGTTATAATTCAGCTATTTTGTTTTATTCAACAGACTTAACTATTTGATTATAAATATTAAAATAAGATTTGAAAAATATTCTTAGAAACCTGAGTTCGGGATTAAATTAAGCTTCAATAAATTGTGTACCAACGATTTGAGTTAATATTTCTTTTTCTTCTTTCGTCCATTTGATGGATGGTTTTTTTGGCATTGTGCAATATGCAATTAACCCTGATACTAAATTAATCAAAAAATTATCACTATTTCTATGTCTTGTATGGTTAATACAACACGAATTTTTTAAAATATCATTGATCGTTTCAATGATTGATCTTTTTCTGAGTAATAGTTTGTCCATTATAGACATTAGTTTGCCCTTCATGTTGGTTTTAAGAGATGTTATCAATTCAATGGACTTTTCTTTAAGCCGTTCATAAAGTTCTGCGGAAATATAACCTTTATCTCCGAATAATTTTCCAAAAATTCGATTAGACATAAGTTCAACGGGCTTTCTGTCATCCATATTCCCTGTAGTTACTTTAAACGAGAGTAGTTCGCCAACTTCATTCACAATAAGATGAAGTTTAAAGCCATAAAACCACCCCTGCTACTCTTACCAGTATTAGCTAGACCTTTAAATACTTTATTTCTCTTGATTCTTTTATTGTGACACACTTCCAATTTAGTTGAATCGATGTAGCTTATTCCAGTACACTTTCCAAATGATAGATATAAAAACATACATAATGGCTTGTAGACTCGTGGTATCAATTCTAGAAATCTACCGTAGGATGGTAAATTTGGAAACTCTTTATCGTGAATTACTTGTAAATAAAAGTAATAATGTTTTAAACATGAATGATGAGATAGGTGAAATAGTATGAGAATACTGATAATTTCAGACTCACTAATTTTAGGAAATCTCTTTACATTATTTGGTAATTGGCTATTACAAACATGATTCTTATAAATTATATTAAAATCATCTACTCGACAAAATACATCTGTTATGGTATCAACTAAAAGCATAAAGTTACTTCCTTGGTTAAGTA
>DYPF01000397.1 GCA_020720105.1 Chloroherpeton thalassium | reverse complement strand
CTTTTTCAAGTCCATTTTCTCCTGACATCAGTATGTCAAAAGTTAGCTCTCCCTTTGTGCTTTTTTTCATATTCTAGATGAAACTGTTAATGAATACCTCGCCTAACTCTACGACATCAGTTTCAGTAGTTATAAACATTTTAATTAATTCTAAATTGTAGTCGGAAGGAGTGCTTACAATTTAAAATGAGGTATAATCTGTCCAGGTTACAGTCAATGGTGTAGTAGAAGGATCAACATAGGTGAAACTGCCTTTAAGTTTGATGCCAAGAGCCAGCTTCAATGACATATCAAGTTCGCATATTCCAGTGCATGGACTGTCAACTACAAGTGTCCTGATTAAAGTTTTCAACTCGGTTGTTTCTTGTTTGTAAATATATACAAAAAAGTTGCTCTTGAAAACTGCTTGCGAATTGCTTTTTGTGAAATCAAATGATGCTTGCTTAGTGGTAAATGTCATTTAGTTATTGTACCAAAAGTGGTACTCATAATTGCAAGTGTATTTGGTCCACTTTTTATTATCTTTATAATCAACTTCTTGAGAAGGGCATCCAAGGGTTTCTATTTCACTCATTGTGAAATCAAAAGTGAAGGCAGTACGAAGCTCAGGACTTGTAGCCATCAAATCTGTTTTTTTAATATTGAACATTTCAATTACTCTACAATCTTTGTTTATCCCGTAGAAGTTTGCTTTAAAGCATTTTATACTGTCAAAAATATTTGGATATTCAAATTTGAATTATCCTTTACTGACTGATTAGGCTGATAGAGAGTTGAGGCAATACTCTGTATTTAATATTTCGGTTATCGAGCAGGAAATGCATATAGGAGAATTGCACCGACTTATCTGCAGGAGTTGCATCTGGGCATTGAAAAATCAATTCTTTAATTTTCAGGTTCCTGAACTTAGCATCGCCAAAATAGTTAGGATCGTTAAAGAAGAATCCTCGTTCGATGACTATTTTGATTGATGGATATTTAGGAGCTGCTACCGTACCAATATTTGGCAACTTCACATGTGCTTTATATTCTTTCCATTCTGCGAATGGTTTGAGTTCGAAAATTTAATATAAATCAAAAAATTTATCATAATCCAATCCAATAGCATACACAATATGCTCTTTATCGCTCCGAGTGTAAGCAAGAAATGCCCCCGTCCTATTACCCATAGTTCCTTTGTATTCTATCGTAATCCAATATTCTCCACTTGGAGAAGCCACCCATTCCTTCGTGATAACACCTGCGTACTTAGTGCCATCTAACTTTGCATAATGCAACACAGGAGATCCTTCCTCATTTATTATTATGCCTTTTGCCGGAGTGCCTTGGAAACTCTCGAATTGAGTCGAAAACTGTGCAAAATCAGCTTCCCAAGGTACAGCAATTGCGTTCATCGCCACAATTGTTAAAAGAACAAACACGATTTCATTTAAGATTTTCAAATTTTACGAAATAATTATTAATAATTTGATGAAAATTGCTTTAATAGTAAATAGAGAAAAATGATTGAAAATAACATTAATAAAAATTTGAAAATATCAACTTTAATATGAATTACCATAATTTGTACAAAAATTATTATTTTAAAATCTATATTTTATTTAGAAAATAATGCAGATTAATTAACTATTAAATGCAAATTGATATTCATTTTATTTAAAATAAAAAT
>DYPF01000396.1 GCA_020720105.1 Chloroherpeton thalassium | reverse complement strand
TAATGAAACTGAAGCTCTCGAAATTGCTATTTTAAAACTTAAACAGGCATAAATAGGTTTCCATAAATTATTACAAAATATTAAGATGAATTTAAACCCCAGAATTTCAATATCCCAAAGAAAAATTGACAAATTATATATAATTTTTTTAAAAAAGTTTTAGAATAGATGTCAACTTTTTTTATGTTTACTTTTAAACATAATAGGTAAAAATTAATATCAAATTTTATAAATTAGAAAGAATAGGAAAGGATATCATGCTAAACACGAATTTAAACACACAATCAATTTACAATGTTCCCGCAAAAAATCTCTCAAATTTAAAAGCAGGATTAAGTATAAATAAGCAACTAGTTTCATTCAGAGGAGCGAATGATGATGATAATGAAACTGTTCCTAATACAATTAAATTAACCCCCAAACAAAGACAGGCAGTAATGGCAATGTTGCTTGTGGGTTCTCAGGCGCTTTTCCCATCATCAGGCGCTACTCGACAAATCAATCCAAATCAGGTTAATACAGATTTTAATAGTTGTATAGCACAAGCATATATTACTGAGTTAAGTAATAAAAAACAGTTCAATAATGCAGATATTGCTCAAAGAATGGAAAAAATTTGCCCTAATGTAATTGATGACTATGCTTCTTTACCTGAAGATGTGCAAAAGGTAATCATTGCAAATGCAAATGATACAATTGATTCAATGCAAGGACAAACAAATGCCAGTGCATATAATAGGATGCAAATCGATCCAAATCAGGTTAATGCAGATTATGAAAATTGTACAGCACAGGCCTCTGCAAATAAATATCACCATTATACAGACACTGAAATTGCTGTAGAAATGCTGAAAATTTGCCCTGAGGTGCTTGATGAACTTTTTAGTTTACCTGCCGATCAGAAAAATGCAATAATTGCTAATGGAATAGCTGTAAGGAACTCATTGAAGCCAAAAATTGGAGCCGGAATACCTGAAAGAATGAATCAGACTTCTATAATACAACAACCACAACAACAACAGCAAAATGTTCAACCCAAAGATGAAAATCCATCTGGAAAACGGATGGCTCAATTACCGCCTGGATATAAACCAAGACTCTTTATCCCCCATATGAACATTCCATCTCAAACTTTTTCTAATCCTGAACTCATACAACGTTCAATGGAAGATAATAAAAGGGAGATGGAACGTCATCAAAAATTCATAAACAGTGAACTAAAGACAAGGCAAGATATTAACACTTGTCGTGATAATGAAACACAAGAACAATGTAATAAAAGGGCACTTGAAGGGAACCTTATACTCGACAGAATGAGTATTCTTCCACAACCATCACCAGCTGCCCAAGAAATAATAGATAGAGCAGAACAAGAAAATCAAGAAACACAAAAAAGCATTCGTGATAGTAAGATAGAGAGAATGAAAATAGATCCATAATTTTTTACACATTATAATAAGCTTTTTGATTATTTAACTCGAATCGCCAAATAGTCAAGATTGTCATTGCGAGGAGCTTGCGACGAAGCAATCCAAAAACATATTAGCCTATTCTTTCTTTGGATTGCCGCGCTCCCGCTGGTCGCTCGCAATGACGGCTATAATTAATTAGCGACTCAAGTTATTTAGCTTAAAAAGAGAAAGAGTCGCTTTGGGCGACTCTTTCTCTTTTTGAAGGCTTTCCTTA
>DYPF01000395.1 GCA_020720105.1 Chloroherpeton thalassium | reverse complement strand
ACCACATTGAACCTCTGTCCTTATGGGTCAGGCCGCACCCCACCGCGCTTAAACAGGTTATGCACTTAGGATACGAATTCGCCTCAATCCTCAAGTTCATTTATTTATGATACAATAATTCATCTTTCATCAGATTAGAAGGGTCTAATGCAGTCCATTAAAATATTAGTCACAGATAAACAGCACGAAAGAATTGCGCGTATTCATTTTTTGATGCAACAAATAGATGAGACATATCAAACTTTTGAGCAAGCTGATGAAGAATTTGATTTGTATAATTATTGCAAAAAACTCAATGATAATGCCGAAATTTTAATTGCATCAGTAGACAATCAAGATGTGGGGCTAGCAGCTATCTATTTAAATGAAAACTCAAAAATTGCTTATATTACATTTTTTGGTATTTTGAGGATGTTTCAGGGCACTGCTACTGGAGCAAGTAAAAAACTATTTACAGCTACAGAAGATTTAGCCATACAATATAACATGCGTAAACTGATGGGTGAAATTCACAAAGACAATAAAGCAAGTATTTATTTTTTCAAAAGAAACAAGTGTATGCCTACGGAAACACAACTAGAAAATAGTTTATTTATATATTATGAAAAATATTTAGAAACCAGACTAACGCAATATGTAAAGAATGGCAACAGTGTTTAGTGATAATTTGTACTTTTGACTAATATGCAATTAGAATTTACAGGAGTGTAATCAATGATAAATATCATCGAACAAGAAATAATGAAAAACTGGCAAGGAACGTTAACCGAACCCCTTGTGAGCATCTGTTGTATCACTTACAACCATGAAAAATTTATCGCGGAGGCTTTGGATAGCTTTTTGATGCAAAAAACGGATTTTCCTTTTGAGATATTAGTCTATGATGACCGCTCTACAGATGACGCAGCAAACATTATTAAAAAATATACTGATATATTTCCAAACATCATAAAAGCCAAACTAAGAAATGAAAATATTGGAGCCTCAAATAATTCGTTGGATTTATTAACTGAAGCATCTGGAGAATATCTAGCATTATGTGAAGGGGACGACTTCTGGACCGACGAAAATAAATTACAGCATCAGGTCAATATAATGCAAGAGCATCCTGACTGTAACATTAGCTTCCATCCAGCCAATATTTTAAATAATCTTAATGTGCCGGATAATGAGTTTAATTCGTTTGCTCTAAACTTTGATAAAAATATTAAATATATAAATAATTCACTTCTTTTATCTCAACATACCGATACGAGAAAAGTTTATGATGCAGGCACCTGCCTACGGGAAGGTGGCTCTTTTATGCCTACAGCATCCATTGTAGTTAAAAGAAGTAGCATTTTAGATTTGCTATTATTGAAATCCAAGGAGCCCTCAAGAGACTACTTTGTTCAAATACTTGGCTCTATTCATGGTGGTGGACTGTATATCAACAAAACAATGTCGACTTATAGAGTACATAATAACGGTGTGTTTTCTTCTCAAGTTGGCAACATTGAGGAAATGAACAATTCAGAAATAGGTGTAACACTGACTTTAGCCGAAATAGGTAAACTTATTTACCCAAAACTACACAAGGAATTTGTCGTTGAAATTGCAAAACGATGGGAAAGATTGATCGCTAAAAAATCATCTTCACCATTCGAATCAATGGAGTATTTTATTGAGCTGCATCCATATTTATCCAT
>DYPF01000394.1 GCA_020720105.1 Chloroherpeton thalassium | reverse complement strand
ATTCCAAACTTGAACCAAGAAATGCAGCTGATTTAATTGCTCAATAAAAAATAATCTATACTAACTTATTCTTAAATCATTGAACTGTTACATTTGTTACAGTATTGTTTGGAGTAAATGTTTTTTTATTTGTTCCGCCCGAATAAGTTCCACCGTCATATAAACCATCTGTAACAGCACCTGTTGAACTTCCGCCTATGTATATATCATAAGCAGTGTTTGTTAATAAAGGGCTTGAAAAAACAACCGATTGATAATTTTTTGGTGATTTAAATGTAAATAATTCTTCACCTGTGCTTTTTTGAACATGAATTAAAGATGATGATTGTTGTGCCGAAGAAAATTTAACCAAAACAGATTTTTGTGTTGAACTTGTACTCGGAGCCATAGCCATATCGGAAGTTCCCACCCCGATTAAAATTCCGCCGTTCATTTTAAAATAAACATCGTAATCCAAAACCCCGTTACCACCTTGACCGGCAGCAGGACCAATCACAATAACTGTTCCTCCTGTCATTACAATTGCACCGTTTGCATCAAGTCCGTCACCGTTTGAACTTACAAACAAATATCCACCATTAATATATAAAAATTGGCCGTTTTCTTGTGTACTTCCACCTCCTCCAAAACCTTCACTGTCATTCGGACCGGCAACATTAACTCCGTCATCACTTGATGTTAGATGTATTGTTCCGTTATTAATAGTTATTATTGCACTTTCAATACCTTCATAAGATTTTACAATATTTATATCACCACCGTTAAAAGTTAGTGATGTTTCGGCATGAATTCCGTCATCTCCTGTTATTATTGTAAATGTTCCACCGTTTATTTCGATTGTACCATCACTGTGAACACCATCATCAGCAGAATCAATTTCAAATGTTCCTCCGTCTATTTTTGTATTAACAACACTTTTTATTGCTTTTGCAGAAGCATCGGAAGCAAGAGAATGAGTATTTCCGCCTCCTGTAACAAAATTAAATTCTCCGTTTGTTATTGTAACATTTGTTTCAGCCTGAATTCCGTCCGAACCTGCTGTTATATCAAATTTACCGCCTGTTATCAAAACATATCCTTTTTCAATATCGGCATTTTCGGTTGCTTTTAAAGCATCTCCGGTAACATTAATATTAAATTCTCCTCCGCTTATTTGAAGAGAGTCTTTTCCTTGAATTCCGTCATCAACCGATGTTATTATAAATTTTCCGTTTTCAATTTCCAAATCATCTTTACATTTAATTGCAACATTATAATTTGCATCAATTGATAATGTTCCGTTTCCTTTTATTATTAAATCATCTTTTGAAAACAAAGCAGCATCAGGTTCATCATCTGTTGCATTTGCATAAGTATAAGTTGTTGCATCCGTTAAAAAATTTTCTGTTCCGTCAACAAGTGTAATATATGTATTTTTTGCACTTTTTACAAAAAACGGAGAATTTGTTGAATTGGTTGCATTCATTCCGTTAAAATCAATCAAAACATCTTCTTCATCTGCCGAATCAACAATAATTTGACCGTTATTTAAAGCTCCGCTTATATCAAAACTTCCGGAAGATGTAATGGTAACAGTTGTTCCGCTTACTGTTGCTCCTGTTCCGTTCACTGTTATTGAATCACCTTGAAGAATAATATAATACCAAATATATAATCAAAGATTACATTATTTTTCCTTTGTAGAGACGT
>DYPF01000393.1 GCA_020720105.1 Chloroherpeton thalassium | reverse complement strand
ATTTTTTATGACAAAAAGAACATTAATTAAGCTTTTTGTATTGTTTACATTACTATTTAGCTCAAAAGTTAGATCACAAACCTGTGGAAATGATGTTTGTGAATTAGGTGAAAATGATACTACCTGTATCAGAGATTGTAGGCTAGAATCAATCGGACTATTAAGAGAAAATGGTGGACGAGTTGACTGGTCCAATAGAAGTGATTCACTTATAGCATTTGACAATAATGTTACGGGATATTTTGAAGTTTATACAATGAACCCTAATGGTAGCAATACCACATGCCTGACCTGTAGCAATACTCTTTTTCAAAAACATTGTGGTAACCCTGCTTGGCATCCCTCCGGTGATTGGATAGTATTTCAGGCAGAAAAAAATGTTCATCCTGGAGGTTCTAACTTTTCAACGCCAGGGAAAGGTGTATATAACGACTTATGGTTAACTAATGCAAATGGGACACAATTCTATCAATTAACCAATAATCCAGTTTCAGATAGCATTGGATCTTTACATCCTCATTTTTCTCATGATGGCATGAAATTAAGCTGGAGTGAAATGTACGAACCATCTGTATTTTTGCCTTTAGGAAAAACCCTTGGGTCATTCAAATTAAAAATTGCAGATTTTTCATTTGACAGCTTAGGCATTCCACATCTTACTAATATTACCGAATATGTTCCCAATGATTCTGTAATGTACGAAAATCATGGTTTTTCACCTGATGGTGCAGATTTGTTATTTATGACAAATTGGAATATCAATACACTTCCTTTGGGGAATTGTAAAATTTACAAAATGAACTTATCAACGTTAGCTTGTACTCAACTTACATCAACAGCATATAATGAACATGCTTGCTACAGTCCTGATGGCAATTACATTGTTTATGGAAGCGCCCAAGACAATTCAAATAAAGGCATGGATTACTGGATTATGAAATCTGACGGAACAGAAAAACAAAGATTGACTTACTTTAATCAAGCTGGATATACCGAATACTTAACGAAAGCATATGCGGTTGACATGAGTTGGAGTCCTGATGGCAAACATATAGTTTCATTTATCGAAGACAGTACACTTAACGATGGCGGCAGTATATATCTTATTACTTTTAGTGACCCTTTGGGTCCCGCATTATCTATTAATGAAATAATAAAAAATTCAAACGAGAGATGTACGATTTATCCTAATCCTTTTAATTCAAATACTGCAATTTATTTCAATCCAATAGCCATTAATTACAAAATTGTTATTTACAATATGTTTGGCAAAGTAATACAAATAGCAACTAATTTTACGGGAGACAAATTTGAGATAAACAGAAATAATTTACCGAGTGGTCTATATTTAATTCAAATATCACACAAAAATGAAATAATTGAGACTGAAAAATTATTAATTACTGACTAACATCTTATCAATGAGAAATTACGGCTACTAACAGCGGTTTGGCAAAAGTGGCGGCTCAGTGCTTCGTATGACACATTTTCGTAAATTTGAAGTGTGTGCTTCGTATGAACATTTGTGGCAAAATCGCCACCTTCGCCAAGCCGCAAACCGTTACCAACAAGGCGAAGAAAAGACAGCGACAACGAAAATGACAGAAATAATGGTTTGAGAATTAAAAATAACATGACAATGAAAGATAAAAGATTTATTTTTTCCGCTGTCTCGACTAAACCACTATGGAC
>DYPF01000392.1 GCA_020720105.1 Chloroherpeton thalassium | reverse complement strand
GGATTGCGGGCTACTTTCCTGTCCATCTACACCAAAGTTTGAGCGGGGCAGAATGCTTGAATTACCGCTGAAACCCTTATTGCATATAGCCTTTGTTATGGGCTGGTTTTCTTTTCATTCCTTTATTTTTTCTTATCAATTTGTCCGAATTTGTAGCCTAAATTAATACTTATAAATGGCAAAACTGGAGATAATTCAGGCATTGGTGAAAGGGTAAAGTCAATGGCAGATTTTGTATGTGCGATATTAGTTTTTGTGAAAATTGCAAAGTTCTGATGTAATCGAACGTCAACAATAAAACGTTTCTTTTTCCATATATAACCCAAATCAATGCTTGGTGAGATATTGTGTCGTTGCGTTTTAGTATATTTATTAATATAGTCCCAATAACGAATATTTGCACCAATATAAAAACCATTTTGATTTTTTTTGAAATAATCAATTATCAAAAAATTATAACCAAATTGTATTTGTGGAATAAAATTATAGGCATTCGATTTACCCAGCGTTAATCGGCTTTCAATGAAATGATAATTCTTGAAATACCCACCGCTTAATGTAAAACCATATTCTAAATTAGAAAATACAGGGAGAAGTGCATTTAAAGTTGCGCTACTTTTATTCATTCCTGAGAATGGCGATAATACATTTGTTGTCAAATAATATGTCCGCTCTGTAACTTGTGCTTTTGAAATAATATTAAAACACAAAAGTATGTTTAAGATAAAAAATATTCTTTTCATATTTGCTATTTATTAAAAATCCCTAATCTGCGATACACATAAACGTTTTCACCTACTGCACGCTCACTAATTGTTCCCACTGGATTAATTATGTGAGTAAAACCTGTATAGCTATAATCACCTTCTGTTCCATATCGATTTGCAAAGACTATCCATGTATTCATTTGCGTACCAACATAACTTATATCTGTGTTTAAGTCTGTTGATGAAGTAAGAGAGTGTAATATAACATCTACCTTTGCATCAGCAATTTCTTTTGTGATTTTATCGCTTTGCATGTCGGAACATATAAACATTGCTGCACGTATTCCTTCAATTTCCGTAACAACCAATTCGTTTCCAGCAGTCATTTTATTGTCTATATCCGTTTGGTTTAAGTTGCGTTTCCTATACTTTACTATGTCTCCATTATTTCGTATCAAAACTTGAGTATTGTATGTGTTTTGGGTGATTGTATCTATCTCAGTCAATCCGAATACAATATTCACATTATTAACGACAGCAAGATTTTTAATAAAATCAGTAGATGCTCCAGGAATTGGTTCCGCCATTTGATGTTGATATGCGTCTTTGCTTTCAGAGTCATAATACCATTCTAAAATAAGTTCACCAAAAACAATTACCTGTATGTCATTATGTTCTGATTTTATTTTTTCAACCATAGATTTTATCGTATCCCGAGTTTCCTGTTTGTCTGTCTTTGATGGTTGAATACTTACAGCGGCAACACTTAAATGTTTAGGTGCATCACTGTCGTTGTAGTCAATTTTCGCACTATACATGTCAATTGGTGAATAGTCTAACCAATCTTTCTTACAACTGAAAAACATAGTTGTCAATAGGATTAAAACAATTGTCTTTTTTTTCATTTTTAGAATGTATTTGTTAAGTATTAATTTTCATTTTATTCATTGTCTGTCTGCTGTGTCGTTTTTTAAACTTGCCCATAACGG
>DYPF01000391.1 GCA_020720105.1 Chloroherpeton thalassium | reverse complement strand
AACGTTTGTGTTTGCGCAGTGGTGGCTTATTGAAACCGCGTCCTGTCCACGTGCACAAAACTTTATAAAATAAATATACTTCATTCTTATTCGTCACGCCACCATTGCGCAAACATACTGTTGGCGGTAGTTGGGTTCTACTCTATGCTTATTAATTTACCTAACTCTTTTCACCTTTTGGTCATACTTACTTCGTTGCAAAAATTGAATTGGGTCAGTCATTCCAATAAACTCAATCACTGATTTGTCCTTGTCTGTAGAATTAGAATAATATGATTTTACAATTTCGTATCCTATATAATATCCTAAGTCCGATGGTTTGTCTTTAACAGAATGACCATTGTAAAGCCAATTGAAAATATTTTCATTACATAATTCATTTTTAAATTCAGTCCATAATTTATTTTCATTCATCTCGCCATACTCACTACTTCTTGATTTATTTGTTATTAATTCAGCTATGAAATCGCAAGCACCTTCCTTAAGCGACTGATATAGTAATGGACACTTAATTGAGCTTTCGTCTGGATGTAATGGCTGTTGGGTATGAACACATTCATGAGCAACGATGCCTTTAATTTTTTCAATTATGTCGTTTTCTGACGATACATTATTGTCCTTTATAAAAGTAGTTACTTCTGTTCCAATTAAAACAAATTGGTTTGAAACAGTACCTCCTGTATTATTAATTCCAATAGCAAAACATACTTTGAAAGGTTTAAAGTCAGGGTAGATTTCACTAAATTTTGCAAAAACTTCTTCTACAACCGGTTCTGCTTTTTTAGCAATAAGTGAATTCGGACGAATTGCCTGATAAAAACTTGAATTGTTTGAAACTGCTTCAACAAACTTTTCAGCTGTCAATTCTCTAACCTGTATGAAATCTATAAGTCCGTTTGTCGCTTTGTCCAAGTACAGTTCTTGAAATGATTTGATACTATCGGCCAAAGTTCTACATTTTTTTAAGTTGTCGTAAGCATCCCAAAAGTGGTCTATGTCAATAGTGGTTACATTCTTTCTATTCTCAGGTTCCAATTCTTTCTTTATTTTATTTCTTATTGATATTTCGTCCTTAGTGAGGCTTTTCACATGGAGCGTGATTTTGCCGTCAGTAGGATTTTCAGGGTCTTCAAATCTTTTGATTGTTAATCTGAAATTTTGTGTGATTGTCGGGCTAAATTCAAATTTCTCATATCCTACAAAATCGTCTGGGTAATTGCATTCAAATACCATTTTGTTTTCTTCTGATGTCAGTGAGTAGTAAACTGCAATTCCTTGTTGCAGAATGCTAAACTGATAAATGCCGCCTTTATTTAATTTAATAAGGTATGTCAATGTCGAATTACTCGTGACAGGAATTTCCTTGTACTCCTTGTTAAAATCTATTTTTTGTTGAGCTTGCCCACTTATCTCGAATAGTGGCAGCAAAATCAAGGTTATCAGTTTTACTATTTTCTTCATAGTCTGTCCCCAATATTTAATTTACGTTCAGGTTTATATTTCTTATCAATCTTAATAGTCAGCGAACACGAAATTGTCAGACGATACTAAACTTCATATTAAAAAGTCCAAATTGAATTTTAACCTTGTCGACTGGACTTTGTCAACTTACACGTCTTTGTCCACGTGCCAACCCAATTACCGCCAACATCTGTGTATACGCACTTTATTCAAAACATGCGTCTATTTATTTGCCCCGTA
>DYPF01000102.1 GCA_020720105.1 Chloroherpeton thalassium | reverse complement strand
GGGCAAAGTAAGAATTACAGCATTACGCGACATAACAGCCAAGAAAATTGCCGAACAAAAGATGAAAGAAAGTAACGAACAATTCAAACTTCTTTTTGAATATTCACCATTGGGTATTTACATAGCAGATACAGAAGGCAATATTATTGATGCAAACCAAACTTTGATAGCAATGCTTGGGTCGCCATCATTAGAAGCTACTAAACAAATTAATGTTCTCACATTCCCTCCATTAGTAAACAATGGTTATGCAGGTTATTTTATTGATGCAAGAGATAATAATAGAATTGTTTTATTGGAAATGGATTACACTACTAAATGGGGAAAACAATTGTCACTATCAAGCTATATTGTACCATTAGCTAATGAATTTGGTGAAGTGTATAGTATATTTACAATAGTAGATGATATAACTGACAGAAAAAATGCAGAAAATGAGATATTAATTGCAAAAAACAAAGCTGAAGAAAGTGATTTATTAAAATCGGCATTTTTAGCAAATATGAGCCACGAAATTCGCACTCCAATGAATGCAATTATTGGATTTTCTAAATTCTTAGAAGATGATAATTTAGACAAAGATGAAAGAGTTGAATTTTTAGGAATTATCAACCAGAAAGGTGCGGACTTACTCAAACTAATTGATGATATACTTGATTTATCCAAAATTGAGGCAAATCAATTAATATTATTTTATGCTACCAGCGATGTTTATTCTGTTGTATACGAAATAGTGCATTCATTCAATAAAACTTTGAAATTGAAAGAATATCACTACGATAAGAATATTGAGGTGGTTATTGGACTAACAAATCCCGAAAAAATAGAATGCTATACTGATTTCAATAGGGTAAAACAAATATTGAGCAATTTAATTAGTAATGCAATGAAATTCACCGAAGAAGGCTATATCGAAGTTGGTTATCAATTATTATTAGATAAAATTGAATTCTATGTTAAAGATACTGGAATAGGAATTGCAAATGAAAACTTTGATAAGATATTCCAAAGATTCCGACAGGGCGATGATTTCTATCAAAGCAGAAAATATGGTGGAACAGGATTAGGTTTGTCCATCGTTAGTGGATTAGTACAAGCATTAGGTGGCAAAATATGGGTTGAGTCCGAGATTGGAGTTGGTTCAATTTTCCATTTTACGATTGACTATGTAATGACAAAAGACGAAGTGGAGAATAATGCTGAAGTTATTGTTACACAAGAAATAACTCATAATACTTTTGTAAAAATTCTAATTGTAGAAGATGATTATGCTAATTATCAATTATTAAAAACTACATTGAATAGAGTTAGCAATTGTAGCATTTTATTTGCTCAAAACGGATTAGAATCATTAGAAGTCTATAAGCGAAATAATGAAATTGATTTAATCTTTATGGATATTGGCTTGCCTGTAATGAACGGAATAGAAGCATATAAAAAGCTAAGGGAAATGGGATACACTGGTAAAGTTGTAGCACTCACAGCATACGCTATGGCTGAAGAAAGAGAAAATATCAATTCCGTAGGGTTTGATGATTACATTTCAAAACCATACACAACCGAAGAAATTCAAAATTTATTGAGAAAGTATAGTTTTTGTAAACATTAAATAATATGTATCAAACAAAGAAAACATTCGTAAAACCAGACACTTTAATATATGATTTGATTATAGATAATCCAAATATCTTATTATTAATCGAGCATTTAGATGCCAATCCGAATGTTGCAGATTTGACGATTACTGACTATTGTATTTTGAATAATATAAACAAAGAAGTTTTTATTCTTTTTGCTAACTTATACAATGGTTTTAATAAAATTGACATTAGTAAATTACAAAAAGATGATATTTCACAAATTGTAATTTTTCTAAAGAATTGCCATAAATACTATTTAAAAGAAAAATATCCAGAAATAGTAAATTTAATTTCGGTGCTTCGTGAATCACACAAAAGCAAGGAAATTAATTTAATACTCAAGTTTTTTGATGAATATTTTGACGAAGTAAGGGAACATTTGGAGTACGAGGATAGCATTGTGTTTCCTTATATTCAGAATTTGATTCTAAATACTTCAAATGAAAAAGCAAACTCATCTTTCTCGGTTGACGAGTATCGCGAGCATCATACCGACATTGAATTCAAATTAACAGAACTGAATAATCTATTATTAAAACATATCAAAATTTCTGGTGATATCCGTATACTGCGTAAATTAGTATTTAATTTATTCGAACTTGAGCAGGATTTATTCGTTCATTCACTAATTGAAGAAAATGTTTTAATACCTTTAGTTAAAAGAATTGAAAATGATTAATTTATCAATTAAATTCAAAGCAAATATATATATTCTCGAGCCATCTGATATTGTTTATGAAGGACTTGTCAATATCATTCTTAAGTTCAGCAATCACTTTACAGTTTACAGAATTGAAACAATAGACGAGTTGGATATGATTGATATTAATAAAACGATCAATATTGGTCTAATCAATCCTATTTTTTTGAGTTGCAATAACAGAATTATTCAAAATTTAAAGAAGAATCATCCCGATTTTATTTGGATTGGCATTATTTACAATCATTACCGCGAAGATTTATTGCAGTTTCTTGATGGTTTTATTAAAATAACTGATACTTTAGAAAAGATTTACCATACTTTTAATACTTTACTAAGTAGCCAACATACATTTGAACCTGATTTTCAGCCAACTTTATCTTTAAGAGAAATTCAGGTATTAAAAGAAATTGTAAAAGGCAAACAGAATAAAGAAATATCTGATACATTAAACATTAGTATTCATACTGTTATGAGCCATCGCAAGAATATCGCCAAGAAAACAGGCATTAAGAGTATTTCTGCCCTTACTGTTTATGCAATTACCAACAAGATAATTCAATTAGAAGAAGTGTAAATACAAGAATACAGATGGAGTTCATCTAAATTAAAAATGATAATTGTCCGAATATTTTGGTAATTTCCGATGACTTTTTTTTTATAAGTGATAATTTTTACATCCCGTAGGTTTCGAACCTTAGGAATGGGAAAAGGATGTTATTATCTGAGCCTCACCCTGACCCCCTCCCAGAGTGGGAATTTTTATAAGAGCCTCGCCCTAAATCCCCCACCCAGAGTTGGAAATAAAAGGGGGAGGATTTCATAAAAATTAATTCACACACAATTAAAATAATTATCATATTTTCAAACTCATTTTTTACTTTCAATAAATCAAATTGGTTTCAAATTCATTAAATTGATAATATTTAGTTAATTTTGTAATCTATATTTATAAATTTTCATCAAATATATTATTAAAGTTATGGATTTAAATTTTCCAAAATCATTTTCGAGTATTGAACGGGAACAATATTGGTATAAAAATTGGCAAGACCAAGGCATTTTTAAAGTATCAGACAATTCAGACAATCAGAGTTATAGCATATTAATGCCACCGCCAAATGTTACAGGAATTTTGCATTTCGGGCACGTACTAAATATCACAATCCAAGATATTTATATTAGATTCAAAAGAATGCAGTCTTATGATGCTTGCTGGTTTCCTGGCACTGATCACGCAGGAATTGCTACGCAAACTCGAGTAGAATCCGAATTGAAAAAGCAAGGAATTACTCGATACGATTTGGGCAGGGAAAAATTTATTGATAAAGTTTGGGAATGGCGCAATCAATATGGTTCTATAATCTTTGAGCAAATGAGACAATTAGGAATCTCGCCAGATTGGGATAGAACACTCTTTACGATGGACGAAACTGCAAGTAACTCCGTTCGTGATGTGTTTATCAAATTATTTGATGAAGGTTTGATTTATAAAGGTCAGAGAATAATTAATTGGTCGCCATTGGCACGCACTGCACTCTCGGACGAAGAAGTTGAATACCGTGAAGTAAAAGAATTTTTATATACAATGAGATATAAATTTGTAGATTCAGATGAATATTTACAAGTTGCAACTGTTCGTCCCGAAACAATTTTTGGTGATGTAGCAATTGCAGTAAATCCAAATGATGAAAGATACAAAGATTCAATTGGGAAAATGGTAATTGTTCCTATAGTAAACCGCGAAATTCCTATTATTGCAGATGATTATGCCGATCCAGCATTTGGTACAGGTTGTGTGAAAATTACTCCTGCTCATGACCCAAATGATTTTTTAGTTGGAGAAAGACACAATTTACCACAAATTAATACAATCAATCCAGATGGAACTTTGAACGAGCTTGCTGGTAAATATAATACTTTGGATAGATTTGTGGCACGCAAGCAACTTGTTAAAGATTTGGAAGAAGCAGAATTG
The DNA here is from genome assembly GCA_020720105.1 of Chloroherpeton thalassium. Lineage (GTDB taxonomy): Bacteria > Bacteroidota > Ignavibacteria > Kapaibacteriales > UBA2268 > GWF2-33-9. The sequence continues at coordinate 5,154 of DYPF01000102.1, read as the reverse complement.
ATGGAAAAGATTGAAGATTACACTCATAATGTTGGATTTTCGCAACGTGGTGGGGAACCTGTTGAACCATATTTAAGTCATCAATGGTTTGTAAAAATGAAACCTTTGGCAGATATAGCTTTAGATGTAGTTCGCAATGGTGAAATCCAATTTTATCCAAACCATTGGGTGAAAACTTACGAGCATTGGATGACTAACATTCGTGATTGGTGTATTTCTCGTCAACTTTGGTGGGGACATAGGATACCTGTTTATTACACAATTGACGGGCAATTTACTGCCGCAAAAGACGAAAATGAAGCAAGATTGAAGCTCAATTTATCTGCTGATGAACAATTATCACAAGATGAAGATGTGTTGGATACTTGGTTTTCGTCATGGTTATGGCCTATGACAACAATGCGTTGGAATATGGACGAGGGCTATTCCACTGCTATGCACAAATTCCTCCCAACTGATTTACTGGTTACAGCTCCAGACATCATTTTCTTCTGGGTAGCAAGAATGATAATGGCATCTGTGAAATTTACTGGCAAAATCCCTTTCAAAAATGTATATTTTACATCAACTATTCGCGATGGTAAAGGCAGAAAACTTTCCAAATCTTTGGGTAATTCTCCAGACCCATTGAATATTGTATCAAAATATGGAGCTGACGCAGTACGATTTACTGTTTTATATCTTGCTCCACTTGGTCAGGACATTAAAATGGATGTTGACGTAAAAGCACAAGATATTCCTTCGATGGAAATTGGTAGAAATTTTGCAAATAAAATTTGGAATGTGGCTCGTTTCCTTCAAATGAAGGCAGAATCGATTGTTGATGATGATTTGCAAAATGACGATACTATAGATTATGTACTTTCCATTACTGATAAATGGATTGATTCTCGATTGAATTCAACAATCAAAAAATCAATAGAAACATTGAATATTTATCGTTTAAATGAATATTCAAAAATTTTATACGATTTTATTTGGAAAGATTTCTGCGATTGGTATGTGGAAATGTTCAAAGTACAGTTTAATAATTCTAAGACATCGCACGAAAAAAGACAATTAGTAAGATTTGTTTTAGATAAGTTCGAAAATATCTTAAAGCTAATTCATCCTGTGATGCCATTTATTTCGGAAGAGATTTGGCATTTACTTTACCAGAAGCACGATAATGAGTCAATTTCAACGCAACCGTTCACTACTTTTAACGAAACTTCAATCTCACAAGAAGTTGAGAATGTTTTTGAATTAATTCAATACACTATTGATGAAATTAGAAGTTTGCGTTCAAGTATGAATATTGCTCCAAACGTATTTCTACCTATTTCAATTAAATTGCCAGATGAGAAATTAAGTGAGTATTTCACTTCTGTAAGCAATTCTATCAAAGAATTATCCAAGGCAAGTGAAATTTGTATCAATCCCAAAGTTAATCCAAGTCGCTCAATAATTAGTGTTGTACGAAATATCGAAATATTCATAACTTTAGACGAAAACTTTGATTTCAGTAATGAGCTTCAAAGATTAGAGAAAGAATTATCAAGATTATCTAATAATATTACATCTACAGACAAGAAGTTATCAAACGATAAATTTATTTCGAATGCAGCACCTGAGCTTGTGGCTTATGAAAAAGAAAAATTGGATAATATGAAGAATTCTTACGATAAAACATTGATAAATATTAATAATATCAAGAGTTTATTACAATAAGCATAAATCAGGAATTATAATATGACAAAATCATTAAGTAAAATTCAAATCAAAGGGCTGCAATTTTACGCATACCATGGAGTGATGACCGAAGAAAAACAAATTGGTGGGAGGTTCGAGATTGATTTGGAATATTACTACGATGCTACAAAAGCAATTATTGCAGATGATTTGAATTATGCTGTAAATTACAAAGATATTTTATTTGATATTGCAGAATTTATGAATGGGGATACTTACAACTTAATCGAAACTATTGCTTATGAATTGCTTTCGAATCTTATGGTAAAATTTAATAATGTTATGAAAATGACTATTAAAGTAAGAAAATTTAATATTCCCTTTAAAGGAACACTTAATTATGTTGAAACAGAACAATCAATCGAAAGAGAATGAGAATACTCCACAGATAATTATTCTTTCAATTGGGTCAAATATTGGAAAATCGCAGGAGAATATAAATTCTGCAATTGAAATAATGCAAGAAGTTGGAATTATTAGAAATGTCCGAACATCTTCATTTTTTTCAACAGAGCCAGTAGGATTTAGTTCAAATAATTGGTTTTATAATATTGCAGTGTCTGCTACTACTTACTTAACTTATTATCAATTTTTATTTTTTGCAAAATCTATTGAGTACCAATTTGGTAGAAAAGTAAAAATTTCGCTTTCCGACAGAGTATTAGATATTGACATATTATTTTTTGACAATATTGTTGTTTCTAACAAATTATTGACAATTCCCCATCCAAAATTACAGGAAAGAAATTTTGTTCTTATTCCATTAAACGAAATAGAACCAGACTTTATGCACCCCATTCTAAATAAAACAATCGCAGAGTTACTAAAATCAACTAACGACTTTTCTGAAGTAAACAGACTTGCTATATAACTTATTGACACAATTATGAATAGAGACAATGGAATGAAGGAAGAAATATTAAGTCGTATCGACTTAGTTGACTTAATAAATCAAGAAGTAAGATTAGTTAGGCGTGGAGCCAATTTTAAAGGTTTGTGTCCATTCCATACCGAGAAAACACCTTCTTTTACTGTTTCGCCTGATAAACAGATATACAAATGTTTTGGGTGTGGAAAAAGTGGGAACGCAATTACATTTGCAATGGATTTTTATGGTTTCAATTTTATTGAATCAATGAAATTCCTTGCAGATAAAGCAGGTTTGCAATTTGAATTTGAGAAAAAAGATCCCGAACAAGAAGATAGAAAGACACTACTCTACAGTGGATTAGATTATGCTACTCAATTTTTTCAAGATGCTTTACATTCAAAGCAAGGAAAATTTTGCTTAGATTATTACAATAAACGTGGATTTGCAAAAGCTACTTTGGACAAATTCAGATTAGGATATGCACCTGATTCTTTTACAGAATTAAGTAAGCACCTTAAATCATTAGGTTTTGATGAAGATATTATTGCAGATGCAGGTTTAACTGTTCAGTCAGAGCAGGGAAAAGTTTACGATAGATTTCGCAATCGTGCTATTTTTCCAATATTTGATATATTTGGTAGAACAATAGCTTATGGGGCAAGAATATTAGTTGACGACAAATCTCAAGCAAAATATATCAACTCTCCTCAAACCGAATTATATGATAAAAGTAGAGTTCTTTATGGTTTGAATTTTGCTAAAAACGAAATTATATCACATAAAAAGGCTATCTTAACCGAAGGTTATATTGATGTTATTTCAATGCACCAAAACGGCTTTGGTAATGCAATTGCATCAAGTGGCACTTCATTAACCAATCAGCAACTACAAGCACTAAAACGATATAGCGAATATATTACCATTTTATATGATGGAGACAATGCAGGTATTGAAGCAGCCGAACGAGCGATTAAATTAGCACTTGAAAATGACTTTGAGCCAAGTATTGTCATCTTACCAAATCAAGAAGATCCAGATAGTTTTATTAAAAATAATGGTGTAGTTGAACTAAGAAAATACTTGCAAAATGAAGAAAAGAACTTTTTAGATTTCTTAATTAATAAAGAAATAACGCAAAAACAAACTACTTCGAAAAGTAAAACTGAAGCAATTATTAATATTTTAGAGATTGTTGATTTAGTAAAAAATGATATTCAAAAGCAATTACTTGTGCAAGAACTTGGCAGCAAACTCAATTTTGATAGCATACAAACTAAAAATTTACTATCCAAACTAAAAAATATTAAAAAGTTTATTACCAAAATTCCTTTATCTCAAAAAGGTGAAAACTCCGACAATATTACTAGCTCGAATATTGAAAAAGAATGCAAAATACTAATAAAAAGAATGAGAATAGTTGAAAGATCCTTTTTGGAATTCACTCTGAAAAATGAATCGAATTTTCAATTAGTTATTAGTGATGATGAAGTTGAATATTATTTAATCACTGAAATCTCAAAAAAACTATTTAATTTTATAAAGGAAAACGATTCGCTCGCTAAAGTTTTGATTGCAATAAATGAGGACAATGTCAATCTATATCAGAAAAGTATAATTAATCAACTTGCAATAGAGAACGAAAAGCCTTCTGAAAATTGGAATAGGTTTAGTCAAATAGACGAAGAAGCAAATCCAAAGGAAATGTTTGAATTAATAAAAACGAAGCTCGAACTCGACTACACCGATAACAAGATTAAGTCATTGACAGAACTATTGAGCGGCAACCTACAAGAAGCGGAGTTGCATTCTACACTCGAGTTAATCAATTCTCTCAATCAACAAAAGCAGAAATTAATTCAAAGTTTTAATAAAAATTAGTATTTGAAATCCTTCAATTGAAATAAAGAAAAATGGACTCCATTTACCAAAGTGAAGTCCATTTAATTCTTGTCTGAAGCGATTTTATAAAATTAATTTAAAAATTCTTCCTTGCCGTGGCAATTTTTGTATTTCTTACCACTGCCACAAGGACACAAATCATTTCGTCCTACCTTTTGGTCAGTTCTTCTAAATGTCTCAACACCAACAGGTTTGGCTTCTTTAGATTCTCGAGCTCTCGGTGCAGAAGATCCAGCATTTGTCACAAATTGAGTTGTTTCATCATCACGTCCGTACTTAACTCTTGAATTGAGTGTTCTTGACTGAACTTTTGGTGGAGCTTTCACTTCAACTTGTTGAGTTTGTTGCATTTGTGGGAAATACTTAAATGCAACCGAGACTGAATTAATATTTATTTCATTCAATAATTCTTGGAATTGATGTACTGCTTCTTGCTTGTATTCTAATAGTGGGTCTTTTTGTCCGTAAGCACGAAGATTTATACCTTCCTTTATTTCATCCATAATACGAAGATGTTCTTTCCATTTATGATCAATCACACTTAAAGTGGCATATCTTTCAAGCCTGGCCATCAAATCAGCACTAATCATTTCTTCTTTCTTCTTGTAAAAGTCTTTTGCAGCTTCGACTATTTTATTTTTAATTCCATCTTT
>DYPF01000390.1 GCA_020720105.1 Chloroherpeton thalassium | reverse complement strand
ACGGCTGGGCAAAAAACTGAATTAAAATGAAAAAATTGAATATAATTATATTGACACTGGGCATGATTACTACAATGCTATTTATAAAATGTCAAAAAAGTGAATTAGTTTATAGTTGTGATCCAGAAATCAACCGTTGGGTTATAAATAACAAGCAAGGTGTTTCAAAAATTACTAGGAATGAACTAATTACTTATGAATTAGAGTATCAAAAGGCGATTTATTCTTCTTTAGAACCCTCCGAAAGATTTATTATCTGGATAGATAAATTTCACGACTTAAAAAATTTAGATTGGACCCATGAGGAACTATTGCATTTACAACTTTTTGAGGATAATATGAAAGTTGAGTGGTTTTCCAATCGAGTTGATAGGCAAAAAACAGTTAATGATGAATTTGAGTTCTTTACTAACTCATGGATTGATTATGCGATAAATAATCTAGCATGGTCACAAAGCCTAGCATATTCTATATTGGTAAGATTAGATTTACCGGTAAAAGACAATGCACTTGTTGAAACAACAGAAAACAACTTATATGGCTCCGGAAAAGAATCAGGACAAGGGAATTGCAGGTGTGACACTAGTGATGATTGGTGTGATGGTATATTGGGTTCTCCTGATATCGCGGACTGCAAGGTGGGAGGATGTAGACCTGGTTCTGGTTGTGGAACACTTTGGCTAGGTGATTGTGACGGAAAATGTGTTGTCGGTGCACCTTCAAGTAATTAAATATGGGGATAATTAGATGTAATATTAAATTATACATTCTTATTATGGCAATTATAGCACCAGCGGTTGCAATACTTGCAGGTGCTATAAATTGGCAGATTCAGTTTTTTGTTACCGGGTTAGTTTTTTTCCTGAGCGGAGTTTTGTATCAGCCATTTTTTAAAACCCGCCAAATAAAAATTGCCTTCTACTCTATAATTGTCCTTACTCCGTTTTTTTTAATTTTTACTTTATATGCCATAATCAATTCAAAACCACATGGATATCCAACATCAATAATTCAAATGGTATCGTATCCTATTGGGCTCTGGGTTTCAGGTTATGTAGAACGAAGACCCGGAATATTTTTAATTACGCTTTTTTGCCTATTTCTTGGCTTGTTTTCCTATTATGCCATCCCCAATTACACTTCTTATGTGATGAATAAAAACTCCATGCCAAAAGCAATACCACAAGATATTAGGTTAGTCGATAGGGCTGGGAACACATTCTCAATCAGCGAGCTAAAAGGGAAAGTAATTGTTCTTGATTTCTGGAATTCGACATGTAGTGTTTGTTTTAAGAAATTCCCAGAGTTCGATATCCTATATGAAACCTATAGAACCAGAAAGGACATAGTATTTTATGCAGTAAACTTAAAAATCAAAGAATTAGATATCCATGAAATTTGGCTACAATCAGATAAAATTCAGTATGATTTTCCATTAGCATTTACCGATGATGAAAACTCTGTAAGGCTTATTAAAGAATTAGAGATACAGGGGGTTCCAACTTTTATCATTATCGACAGGGATTTTAATATTAAATACTCTGGTGAATTAATTACGGAAAACAACGTATTCATGCATAATGCTTTTGGTGAAATCAATAAGGTTTTAGAATCAAAATAATTTTAAATATAAAACCGATAAATGGGTGAAGGAGTGATGGTATGGGGAAATGGAATTGGGCATATGATTGTAGGATTTATTTC
>DYPF01000389.1 GCA_020720105.1 Chloroherpeton thalassium | reverse complement strand
TGCGGGGCAGGCTCCCGATTTTCGGGACAAGTTGTGCCGACCGCTCAAAGTCCTAGTGATTAGCGTGCGTATTTCTTTTTCAGTTGATGGTCAAAAAATATTGTCATCAATTGAGGTGTAATTTTATCTCTCTGTATCACTACATTCCAATCGGGAACTAAACGGGCAATTCGTATAGCTTCTTTTATAAATGGATTTTCTTTGTCTGAAATCATCTGGTTGTCAATAATAGCAAATGAGCTATCTATGTAATTCAATTTGCCGTTATCCTTTGGTTGAATTCCGAGATACAAAAGCACAGTCTGTTCATTGATATCTGGAATACTATTCCAATTTATGTGCTTATATATAAACTCATTGTCAGTCAAAAAATCTGATTTTTTCAAAATTTGATTGGTGTAATTAGTTCTGCTAATTAATACTCCATTTTGTAAAATTAATTTTGTTTCATACTCCCGTATTGGAGTTACTCCAATTGCTAAAATTTCCCCTTTTGAAATATAAATCGTGTCAGTCAACCAATCTGCAAAAACTTTTCCGTTCGGTTTCTTTTCTTTAAATAATTCATTCAGGTCAATATCATGAACTCCGTCAGTCATCTTTATGAGAAACACTCTATTCTCTATAATTTCCCAAATTCCATAAACCTGTATTACTTCATATTCATCTGCTCCTGGATTTAATGTCTTTTCTAAATCCTCAACTTGCTTGTATATATTTTCAAAAACACTGTCTTTTCTTACATGGTTTTTAAGCAAATCTGAATGAACGAAGAACGTATCATTTTCGATAATAATACGGTCTGGATTAAGATGAGTCGCAAAAGTGCTTTTCGTCAAAACAGCTAATAGTAATAAAAGTAGTAGTCTCTTCATTATTTCTTTAATATGCACGCCAACGGTTTGAACATGGTGAGTTTGGATTTTTGAAACCTTTATTTTTCAACCTAATCCTTGTTTTATTTATAGCTAATATCTTCATTTATTACTCTAATCTCCAATAGCAATATGTTTTTTGTTAGAATTAGTTTGTCATTACCAACATAACCATCCGCATTCTATTAATTCAATCGCTTCTTCAACATCAATAAATCGATATTCTTTTCTTATAAAATCTTTGTTTATTCCTCCAAATAATTTACATATTGTTGTATCTGAATATTTTTCTTTACAGCATGTGCCTATAACCATGTCGTTATAATCATAAACTCTTGATATGAAGTAAGAGGTATCATAATTTAAAACAATCTCATAACTGATATGACCATAAGAATATCCAAAGATTTTAATACTGTCTTGGCTATAATACACTTCTTTGATGATGTCTCGAGTTATTTGCTGGCATCCTTTATAACATGGATTATAATCATCATCATAGTATTCCCATATACCCACTTTTTGATTGTTTAAGTATTCCCCTTTCGAAGTTTCGCTAATAAAAATATGATTAGGTTCTTGAGTTAAGACTGATGAGTCATTTTGACAAAGAGGGATTTTATAATATGTCCATTCTCCTTGTTTTTTACCTAATTCATCTGTAAAATTTATCTTCTTTTGCCTTAATGCAAAAAACAAGGAATCATACGATTGAGATATACTCTGTAATGAAATAAAAACTAATGCTATTATTAGAAAATTCTTCATGTTTTAAAATTAATGCTAACGGTACGAATATGCGTAGTGCAGGATTTCAAAGCACTTCACTAT
>DYPF01000388.1 GCA_020720105.1 Chloroherpeton thalassium | reverse complement strand
CGTTTACCAGAATACAATAGATAAAAACATTATATTAATAGAAAAATGAAAAGAAATAAAGATATTTGATTTGCACCCCAAAGATTTGGTTGATGGCGATTTATCCCCTAACATTATTTGAAGAAAGAACATAAGATGAAAATGCTTATTCAGAAAACTAAATTATTGCAATTGAGCAAAATAAGAGTATCATTATATTAAATAAAAAGGAATTCATGAAGGTTTCGTCTTTCCTAGAAGCATTAGTCAAATTAATATTTTAGAAATAATTGGGACTTCATTGGATGCATAGTGAATAAAAAGGGAATGCGAACTCCAAATTTAAAATTTCCTTTCATAGTGGCAAGAAGCAGGTAAATTGTAAACAATGCAAACAAACCGCCAGAAACTATGGTGATTCCTCTCTCCTAAAAGATGATTAGGATTTAATTGAGAAATGGGGTGATTGGAGCCCCTTTCTTACGAATGCACATAAAGAGCAAGCTTGAAAAAAGTTAATGCGATTAAAGATACATATGTGGAGCCAAATAATAAAGGAGAATATTGCAAATAGGATTCCTCCAAAAAGTTTGAGCCAATACACAATGGGATTGATCTCTGAAATTTTGAGTTCTTTTTCAAAAACAGCAAATTCCTGAAATTTGAGATGTAAAGAAGAAAACCTCTTCCATTTGCAAGATATTGGCTAGCCAGGTATTATATTCTGTTCCTATAACGCCCATTTCTTTTCTTTTTGCAAAATATCCTGTCGTGTATGTAGCTTGGATTTCTTTATCTACATAGAACGTTCCATTTCAAGAAAGAATACCTCTGAGCAATGTTCCCTACTCTATTAATTGTTTAGACATCTCCTTCAATTCTATTTTTTTCGCTCTCATTTCAGCAGAACTTCTCTTTATTGTACATTAGTTAGAATTAATAAATTACTGGAATTGGCCTATTTTTCCAATCTAAAATCATATCTAATGGCAATGCAACTAACCCAACACCAAAAAATATTACAAAAAAAATCCATCCCACAAACGATAATATGCCAATAATATAGATTGGCACGCCAACAGCTATTTTAAGTTTTAATTCTTTTGTCTAAATTCATTAAAAACGTATTATCCTTACTATCTGTCCCCCGCCATTTACTGCAATTGCTTCAACAGGGATCCTTGCATATCTCAATCCCGCATATGAACAAAAAATGAGCAGGCACGATATTATTATCGAAGCTATTGTCATTATTATTGAGTGCACCATTCGTTATCTCTTCAAAATATTTACTATTATCATTTGATACAAAGTTTTTCTCTGGATCGCTTTCATAAAAGAATATGCCAAATGGCAACAAAACAATCAAAAAGATAGCTACGGTCATATAAACTATATACCAGCCAATTTGCATATCCAGCCCAGTATCCCTAATTATACATTGGAATCAATTGAAGTACATTGAATTGGTGACATCTAAAGGAAGCATTAAAATTTGAACCCAGCATAGTAAAAATCCAAGAACCTTAATTGGGAATACAATGGCTATGATTTACCACCAATATTTTGCAAAAGGTAGAAGATCCAAACCCTTTTTCTCCGGGATGACAGTAGTAAACCAGCAAATAAAAGCTAATCCCTATCGCAATTATCAGCAATGCTAGAAGAAATATCAATATTACAACATTCATTGTATTAACGAAAATCTATTTAAACTATTGATTAAG
>DYPF01000101.1 GCA_020720105.1 Chloroherpeton thalassium | reverse complement strand
TTCTACTTTCAACATTCTAAATTCCTCGCCATCAAATATGCCGTAATGAGGATTTTTTATCCATTCACCTAAATTGATATATTTGCCGTGTTTGTAACTCACTTCGTATAGTTTATGACGATGTCCCATTATAACAAAATCGTAGCCTTCATCAATTTTCTTAAATGCGAAATCCTTCATTCCATCACGTTTACTATAATCCTTTGTCTCGGTATAGTGTCGGCTTTTGCGAGAACTTCCACTTGCTAACCAAATACCAAAATCGGGATGAACAAATCTGTAAAGCGATTGAAGGAATTTATTTCTCATAAATATCTTTATTATTTTGTACCCAAAGTCATTATAACTTTTTCCATCACCGTGTGACAAATAAAATTTTTTTCCGTAAAATTCAATTGTTAAATCTGTTTCGATTGGCTCTATGTTCAGCTCATCTCGAAAAAAACGATAATGACCAAAATCATGATTGCCAATTAAATATATAATTTTGGATCCTGATTTTGATAAAGAATCAAGTGCTGTTAATACATTGAAAAATGGAGCAGGTATTACTTTCCGATAATCAAACCAATAGTCAAACAAGTCACCAACGATTACAAGAGTATCTTCAGGTAAAATATTCTTTAATAAACTTACGAATTTTTGCTCAACAACCCTATCTTCACTGCGTTTGCGAAATCCAAAATGTATGTCAGAAACAAAATAAATCATATTACAAAAAATTGTAGATTAAATCTTGTTTAACTTCTGTGCTTGTAATCAAGTTGATTGTTTTGAATCGTATTGAGATAGAATTTTCTTGAGATTGATTAACTTTGCTTAAAGGCAATTTAATCTCTGCAATTTGCGATAATGCAAAGGAGTAATTAACTTCATCTGGATCGCTTTGTTTGATAGAAATGCCCGACATACCAAATTGAATTACAGCATTTGAATCATTCAATTCAATTTGAATTATGCATTCTCTAATTCTATTTTGAAAATTATCAATCCTAAAATATATAAAATCGGAGTCATTTCCAAAGTAAATAGTGGTTTCTTCGCCAATATTTTGGTGCATAGTGGAAAATTGCTTCTGTAATATCACTCTTCCTGCATTATTCCAAGTGCCATCATCATCAATGATGCCATCTATTTTTGGAGTAATTTTCGCTTTTGGCATTAGTAAGTTAGCACTACTATCCATACTTAAAGATGTTAAGATTTCTTTTGGAATTTCCTTGCCAAGCATATTATATATCCTTGCCAGCCTCCATCTAAACAGCACATCAAAGTCAGATTTGTTTTCAGCTATATGATTAGGATAATACCACCAGAACCAGTCAGAGCCTTCTGCAATCATAAATTCGTTAGTAATTTGGGTAATTGTATCGTCAGATAATTGTGGCTTTAATTCCTCAAATAGCTTTCTGGCAATACTTAACATAGACCATGCTTTGATATTAATATCATCTTTTATCCATATATTAAAATTAGCATCAATCCAAGAACCAGCACGAATATTTCTAAGTGGTGATTGGAAGTTGCTAGAATTATCTTCTACTGCGTCGATAAATCTAATTGTTTTCAATTCAGGTGTGATTGTTATATATGAAAACAAAGCTTTCAGAAAATCATAACCATTATTTGGATAATATTCCCAGCAATTTTCACCATCTAAAATAATCGGCACAGCTGCATTTTTCAAACCACTTTCGCCATAACGAGCAAAAATGCCAGATTTAATTGAAAGTAGAATATTTACAAAATCACGAGCAGCATCGTGTGGATTCCACCTTGAATATTCAAAGCCAATCTTATCCGAAAGGATATGATCTCTAAAAAACATAACAAGTTCTTTTCTATTGCTTTTAAATTTTCGCGGAAAGAACTTCGAAAATTTGTCATCTGTGCTTTCTTCTGATGCAGCCAAAATTCCTTCATCCGTTGCTATCCATTTAATTCCAGAATCTGCAATCAATTCAATGGCTTCATTGGATACTGAACCTTCACTGGGCCACATTCCGTTGGGTTTGTTGCCAAATGTCTTCTGATAAAAATCTACAGCATCGTTAATTTGCTTTTTTGCATCTTCGGGATAGGCGAAGATAGGTTCCACAGAAGTATTTTCAGGATTTGCTTGCTTCGAGGAATCAGAATCAATAAGTAATGGTAAAATAGGATGATAGAATGGCGATACAGAGACTTCAGCTTGATTTAATTGTATCAATCTTTTTAATGTTTGCGAGATCTTTGCTATTAATTCTGAATGCAAATCTAATAGGACATATTTATCTTCTTCAGTGAAGTTTTTACTTTTAGCGATTAGTCTCTTTGCAAAAGAATCCTTTTTGGAAATTGGACCAAGCCAAGCTAAATTATACCAAACTTGTAAATCACGCCAATCTTCGATTGTAAAAGCATAAATAGGATTAACGATTTTGGATTTTTCATAAAGTTCTTGATAACGTTGATTTGGTTTGATTAAATTATCAGCATTGCAAAGAAAAAAATATTTGATAATTTGGCTCTTTTCAGAGTCAATTAATTGTTCCGCAGGAATATTGGTCAATCTTTGAATTATATCGTAATTTTTATTTTGTTGATAATTAAAAAGTTGTAAGAAAAGTGAAGGAACAATATTGAAATTCTGAATTATATCGGGAAACTCATTCATTAAGAGCGGAATATCTAAATAATCCTTAACTGCGTGCATCCTAACCCAAGGTAGAATTAATTCACCTTCTTTTTCATAAAAAGGCTGATGATTATGCCATAAAAAAGCGATTCTTAAAGGTGCGTTCATTATATTTTCCTATTTTATTGATAATACTTTCTCTTGAGCCATATCCAAAGCTCCTTTGGCTCCCATTTCGCCATAAAGTGCTTTAGAAACAGCATATTCTATAATTTCTTCAACTTCAAGCCATTTAGGATATACGGGCGTCATTTTAGCATTGTTCAATTGGCTTGCAAATACCATTCTTTGTGGGAATGCTTTATAATACGGGTCTGCAAAGTACTTTTTATCAGCAGGAAATCCTGCTTCGGTTACTTTTTTACAAAATTCAATAGCATTTTTTCCATCTGTCATAAATTTGATAAATTCAGCTGCTAATTTTTGCTTTTTCGATTTTGCATTCATTGCCAGATATTCACCACCTGCAAATGAAACTCCTTGTTTGCCATTTATTGATGGAATCAAGCAAACAGAATAATCCAATTTTGGATTTTCGTTTTTAATTTTATCCAATAACCAGCCACCCGAAATCCAATAAGCAATCTTACCTTGAGTAAATGCAGCATCAATTTGACGTTGAGTTTCCAAGTAACCATTTCTGGATAAATTTAAATAAAATTCGAGAGCTGCTACATTTTCAGGTGAATTTATCGTTGGGTTGCCATTTACATCAAAAATATCTCCGCCAAAAGTCCAGAAAAATGTAAGAACTTTCTTGTAAAGTCTGTGTGCATCACTACTATTTACACCAAATAAATAAACTCCTTCATTATTATTAACCAATTCTGCTTGATTAAGAATATCATTGAAAGAAGATGGACAATTTGAATTCAATCCGCTTTTCTTTAAAATACCATTATTAACAAACAATACGCGTGTATCCACAACCCAAGGTATTGCGAACAAGTTATTATTCCACAATCCCGGAGAATGCGAAAAATCAACAAAATTTTTCAAGTTAAAAGTATCTTTGTTTAGGTTTGCCAATACACCAGCTGATGAAAATTGAGCAATCCAATCCGAACCCAATTCTAAAACATCAGGGGCAGTGTTCGAGTTAAATCCAGCCATTAACTTGGTTTTGCCATCGTTCCAGCTTAATTCAGTAGTTGAAACATTGCAATCATATTCTTCCTCGAAAACAGAGATTATAGAATCAAGAGCAGTCTTTTGATTTGGTTCGCTCCAAAAATGCCAAAAAGTAATTGTATTTTCATCATCAATAGATGATTTATCACAGGATATGAATATTATTGAAAAAATAATTGAAAATAATATAGTGATAATCGAAATAAGTCTGTTTTTTTTCATTGAAATTTTTTAATTTTAGAAAATTCAAAAATAATAATTTCAAATTTAATTATTTTTTTGGTTCTATGTGTATTGTAGTTGAAATGTTTAGTTTATCTTTCAATTCTGTTTCGATATTTGTCGCTATTTCGTGTGCATCAAAAATTGAAGTTGTCTTCTCTACTTTAATATGAAATGTTAGTTCAGTATGATGTCCATAATTATGTAGTTTGAAATTGTGTAGTTCCAGACTACATTTATAGTGCTTTTTGGAAAGCTCTTCTACTTGGTCTATAAGTTTTTCGGGTACTTTTTCGCCAATCATTCTATTTACAATATCTTTGGCAACTTCAAAAACGCTATAAAAGATCATCAAGGAAATTATCATACCAAGATATGCATCAATCATTGGTATATACTTTTGGAGAAAAATGCCCGATAGAACAATGATTGAAGTAAGTGCATCGCCACGATAATTCCAAGCACTTGCTTTTAAGGTTAACAGATTAGTACGGCGGAAACCCCAAAAATTGAATTGAGCTAAAAGTTCTTTAAATAATATGGATGAAGCAGTAATTATCATTGCGGTAGAGTTGTAAACTACAACTTGATGATTGAGAAATCTTCCAATTGAATCTCGTCCAATTTCATATCCCACAATTCCTAATATGAATGCAATCACAAGAGCAGAAATTTGCTCGATTCTGCCATATCCAAAAGGATGATTTTTACTTGGTTTGCGATTGGAAAGTTTAAGTCCAACAATTGATAAAATGGAAGTAACTATATCGGCGAGAGTATCCCAAGCATCAGCAATAATAGCAATAGAACCAGTTAATACTCCTACATAATACTTGGCAATAAACAAAAATAAATTGACAATAATTCCTGTTATTCCGCCAATATAGCCAATTTTTTCGGGCTTTATTATTTTCATTTTATCAAAAATTTGCATCAATTATTTAGTTTTTCCAATTTTAAAAATTTGAAAAGTCAGCGGCTGTCTCACAAGTAGTCATATTTGGTATTATGGTCAGAAGATGACGTCTGACCTACTTTATAAATCAACAATTTAGTAGAGAATGTCTCATTGGTCTTCAACTCCACGCTTAAGCGTGGGGTTGATGGCTTCTTCTAATTATTTGTAGGGAATTTGTCTGACAATTAAGTTTTCATCAAACAGACGTCCTCGTCTGACCTACTTTATAAATCAACAATTTAGTAGAGAATGTCTCATTGGTCTTCAACTCCACGCTTAAGCGTGGGGTTGATGGCTTCTTCTAATTATTTGTAGGGAATTTGTCTGACAATTAAGTTTTCATCAAACAGACGTCCTCGTCTGACCATAACATCTAATTTGACACCTTATGAGACAGCCCCTTTTGAAATGATAATAATGAATTATATTTTATTGAATTTACCAGTTGCAATTTGCTTGTTTTGATTAATAATTCTTATTAAATACGACCCAGACTGCAAATTATTCAAATTATAACTTGATGTATTCCAAAAAGTAATCTCATCAATTAATTGCCCTTGAATATTGAAAATTTGTATAGTTGATTGTTCAGCACTTGGATATGAAATATTCATCAATTCATTATCAAAATTAATCTCAACATCTTCGTTTGCAAAAATCTCTTTTACTGAATTGGTAGCAAATGAAAAAGTTGCAACAAGAGAGCAATTATCTGATGGATTATTTTCAAGGTAGAAAATGTATTTAATTTTTCCTGTGCCTTCTGTAGCAGTTGGGCTGTTTTGGTTTGTTGCATAATAATGCGAGTAAAATAAATTTTCACCCGATTTCGAGTTGGCTGCAATACCATAAGGCATTCCATCGTCCCAATTTGCTCCTGTTGCAGCATAGCACTGTCCATTCCAACAAATATCATAACTATGTCCAGCGGACATTTCAATTACTTCTGCTTTAACTTTGATAGTTGAAATAGCAAATGAGGAATTATAGACATCAGTAGTAAGGTAAATGTCCCAAAACTCATCAATATCGACTATTTTAGTAATTACCGTATCTCCAACTATACTTAATGTTTGTGAAAAAGTTATGCTTGGAATTATTGCAAAAAGCAATATTGCAAGCAAAATTTCGTTAAATTTATTCATATAAACTCCTGTTTTTTTAATTTGTAAAATAAAGAAATCAAAATTATGAAAAAAACAATTAATCTTATCACTTTTTTGTTAATAATAACATTAGTTATTCCTGCATTCTCCCAAGACGTTAAAACATTACCAAAAGTTACAGTAAAAGACTTGAAAGGCGTGCCTGTGGAAGTCTCCACTTTCAGTAATGACGGTAAGCCATTTATTATTGACTTCTGGGCAACTTGGTGCGTGCCTTGTATTCGTGAATTAGCAAATATCAACAAAGTTTACGAAAAATGGCAAACAGAAACAGGTGTTAAATTAATAGCTATTTCTATTGATGATAGCCGTACATCCAAGAAAGTTCCCCAATTTGTGAAAGGTCGCAATTGGAAATATGAATTTTATATAGACGAAAATAGCGATTTAAAAAGAGCAATGGGTGTAAGTAGCCCACCACATACTTTTATTGTAAATGGAAAAGGCGAAATTGTTTGGGAACATAGTGGTTATGCTGATGGCGCCGAAGAACACGTTATCGAAAAAGTGAAAGAACTGCTTAAAACCGATAATAAAGTGGAAGAGACCAAGTAACTTCCATAATGCCAATATTATTATACTACTAAATTAGTCCTTTTTGAAATACTTTTTGGGATACTCATAAAATTTGAGTGTCCCAATTTTTTGCATTGCTTCCTGCCATGTATTTACATCAAAATCAATTGACACCACCCCGCTTGTTGGAATATTATCAAAATACTGACCCGAAAATGCAGTGCAAAATGCAGTTAAATCTGGATTGTGTCCGATAAGCAATATGTTTTGATGAGCATCGGATAAAATTTGAATAGTATTGATTATATACCTAATACCTTTATCGTAAATCCCTTTGTCATAAATGATTTCTTTTTCGGACATACCAAATGCTTGAGCATAATATAGAGATGTTTCAAAAGCCCGTTGGGCGGGCGAAGAAAAGAACAAATCAGGTTTAGGAAGCATTTTTGCTACTAAGTTGCTGATAAATTCGGCATCGCGAGTGCCGCGTTGGTTCAATGTTCTTTCGAAATCTGTCAAATTTGGGTTGTCCCAACTTGATTTAGCGTGCCGTGAAATTGTAATATTTTTCATTGGACTTTTGATTTTGTGAATAAATCTTGTTCAGCAATGTATGCTACTTTAACTCTATTGGCAGAAAGAGTATCTTTTCGTCTTAAATATGCTGTTTGAAGCAAATCAGACATCTTTTTACTATATAAATTTCGTAGTGAATCGTTATCAAACTGCAACCAAATTTTTTGTTCATAAGTTGGCTTCAATTTATTTATTGTCAATTGAGGATTTTTTAAAGTATCTTTGGTAGCGGCAATTATGATTTTTGATAATTTGTTCTCTAAGTATTTTGTAAAATCTGTCGGAGTAAAAGCCGATGTATCCCTTTTCGCGATTTTATCCAAACCTAATTGTTTCTTCATTTGTACTATCATTTCGGGATTTGAAAAGTCGAATACCTTGTAATTTGCCTTCAAACTTGGTCTAATTTTAATTGATATATTTTCGGGTGAAGCAGTAAAATTGTTTTGCTCTAAGTTGGAAAATATATTTGTAATTTCGCTATTTTTCATATTTGTTTTAACCAAAACAAGTATTCCATTGATAAAAACAGGTTGAAATGTTCCAGTTAATGTATTGTAATGCCTAACCATTAATTGCTTCACAAATTGTGCTTGGTTATAAACTCTTTGGTAATCGCCGATGGCAAAACTTTTACGACTACGTAATACTTGTAGTGTTTCAGTAGATTTATAGCCGAACAAACTCATCATACCCATCGCTTGCGAAAAGCCAAATTCAATGTAATATGGAATCGATGGCAGCTTAGCAATTTCAGCCAATTTTTGCAAATATGATTGCCGTCCAGCAGCCATATAATAAACTGTAAGCTTATTTAAATGAGTAGTGTCGTCATATCCGCAATCAACATAAGTATCACGAGGTATCGAGATAATTTGTATTTTACCTATATCGGGCATAATAGAAAGAATATGATTAGCATCAGCGTGTCCAGTGGTTGCTCCCATTCTGCCATCTAATCCTATCAAAGCAATGTTAATTCTGGTTTGTCCTGCAAATTCATCTTTGCCTAAGCCTGCGGTATTATCTTCTCCTTGCGTCAATAAACTATCGCTATTATAATCATAAGAATCATCAAGTTCGAATACTGACTTTAAAAATGCAGTATCAACCTCACTTTCATGATTTTTGGTTGAATCAGATATTGCATTATCTATTGTTTGAGTCTCATTTTTTGCTGTGGTTTTATTCCAAAAGTAATAGCCTGATGCTAATAATACTGTTAGAATAATTGTTGTTATTATACTTTTTTTCACTTTTTAAAATTTAGAGTTTTTATTTTTTGAATAAAATTTTTAAAAATACATTTTTTATTAACACAAAATTAATATTTTTGAAGATAATAATTGTTAATTTTACAAAATGATAAAAACTAAACAAATCAGCAAAACATTAGTAATTGAATTTTCTAATGAAAAATCAAACTCTTTCGACTCGGGAATGCTATCTACATTAATTGATATTCTAAAATTGGCTAAATATAATAACGAAATTCAAAGCATAATTTTAATGAGTGGCAATCCCAAATTATTTTCTGCAGGTGCATCTTTCGATGAAATGATAGAAATCGAGGAATATGAACCAGCCAAAGACTTTTTTATGAATTTCGGTCGCATTATTTGGGAGATGATAAATTTGCCCAAAATTATCATCACCCTTGTTGATGGAAAATCTATTGGCGGCTCGGTGGGGTTGGTGTCAGCATCAGATTTTGTGATTGCAACTAATCGTGCCGAATTTCGATTGAGTGAATATAGCGTTGGAATTGGTCCGTTTGTGATTGCTCCTGCTATAGAAATGAAAATTGGGAAATCTGCATTTATGGAAATGACTATCGACACATCTTATAAAAATGCAGAATGGGCATTCCGTAAAGGATTAGTCAATCGTGTGTTTGAGGATAAAGAATCGGCTCTGAAATCAGCTTTTGAACTATCAGAAGACCTTAATAATCGTAATCCAGTGGCAACTGCCGAGTTGAAATCAATTTTTTGGGATTTGGAAAATTTAAACTTTTCTATATTCGAACATCGTGCAGAGAAAACAGCAAAATCACTGCTAACCGAGCACACAAAAAACTTTTTGAAAAATTTCAAGAAAAAATAAAAGAGAAAATATTATAATAGGTTATAATAGGGTATTGGACGTCATTGCGAGTCCCGATTTAAAAAAATCCCCCTAACCCCCTTTAAAAAAGGGGGAAATCCCCCTAGCCCCCTTTAAAAAAGGGGGTTTTGTTGATAGTCCACCTTT
>DYPF01000100.1:6940-9511 GCA_020720105.1 Chloroherpeton thalassium | reverse complement strand
GCAACAGATTTGGTTCAGATGACAGACGCGGCGGAGGCGACAGACGCGAAGGTGGCAACAGATTTGGTTCAGATGACAGACGCGGCGGAGGCGACAGACGCGAAGGTGGTAGCAGATTTGGTTCCAATGACCGACGTGGTGGAGATAGAAGAGACGGATTCAAATCAGATAGACCAAGAAGAAGTGAAGATTTCCCACAAAGTGGTAGAAGACCTTTTTCACAAGAAGAAGGTGGCAATACAGAAAACACAGCTCCAAGAAGAGAGAGGTCATCAGAAGATAGAAGAGGTGGCGGAGGCTTTTCGGGAGATAGAAGGAAAAGTGGAGGCTTCTCGGGTGACAGAAGACGTAGTAGCGGTGGTTTTGGTGATAAAAGACGCAGTGGTGGCGGAGGCTTTTCTGGCGATAGAAAACACTCCGACAGAAAAGGTGACTTCAAATCAAGCAGACCTAAAAGATCAGAAGACAATTAATATTAGTTTGTAATTAGCAATTATGAGCAAGTCGCAAACGAAAGTTAAAGATACATTTTACTCCCAAATATATGGTTTTATTAAGCCATATTTGGGAGTAATTGGTTTTGCGATGATTCTGAATTTCATATTCTCATCGTTAAACGCATTTTCCGTTGCATTAATTAAACCAGTTTTTCAGATAATTTTTGAATCGGAAACAATCCAAACTGCTCAATCAAGCGAATTTTTCTTAGATAATCTGAAAAATCAAATTTTTGGATCAATTTCCAAACTTATTATATCCCCAAATGGTATCCCTGCAAGTTTAGTAAATTTAAGTTTGCTGATAATTGTAACATTTCTACTTAAAAATATAATAAAATATATTGCTGTTATCACAACTGTGAAGTTTGAAGAAGGAATTGTGAAAACTATCCGAGACCGAATTTTCACAAAATTAACTTCGCTATCTATCGGTTATTATACCAAAAACAAACAAGGTAACCTAATTTCGATAATTGCCAATGAAACTACTGCACTTTCCTCAACTACAATTGCATCATTTTCAACAATAATACGCGAAAGCATCCAAGTGTTCTTATTTGCTATTTTATTGTTATCAATTTCGCCTCAATTAACTTTAATTTCATCAGTTACTGCAGTTGTTAGCATCGTAATTATTCGAATTGCTCGTAAATATCTCCGAAAGTATGCCCTAAGAATGCAAACTGCTATGAGTAATTACACTTCTACAATGCAAGAATCTTTCTATGGAATTAGAATTATCAAGGCTTATTCTGCCGAAGAGCATATCAATAATCGATTCTTTAGCAATACAATGAGTTATGTTAAATCTGCAATTAAGCATAAGAAAATCATCACTCTTCTGCCCGCATTTAATGAAGTTGCGGCTATTTCTGCCCTGACTTTTGTTCTATATTTTGGTGGTTTGCAGGTTATCAATAAGCAATTAACAAGCGATGATTTGATGCTTTTCTTATTTTCCCTCTTCTCAATTATGGCTCCGATCACTTCAGTTATAAATAACTTTTCGCATTTGCCACGTGGACGAGTTGCAGCAGAAAAAATATTCGAAATATTGAATTATGACGAAAGTATAAAGTCGGGAAATGTCCGTGATATTACTTTGAATGATAAAATTGAATTCAAAAATGTTACTTTTGGCTATACTGACAAAAAGGTTTTAGATAATGTGTCCTTTATTTTGCCAAAAGGAAAGGTTATGGCAATAGTTGGAGCCAGTGGTAGTGGAAAATCAACAATTTTAGACTTAATTGTACGATTTTATGACCCAAATTCAGGCACAATTTCATTTGACAATAAAAATATAATTGATTTTGACTTGCATTATTACAGAAAAATGTTCGGGATTGTCTCGCAGGAAACTACTCTTTTCAATGATACGATTGAAAATAATATTAAATTTGGTAGGGAATATATCACCGAAGAGCAAATTATCTCGGCTACAAAACATGCAAATGCTTTTAGCTTTATTAGCACTCTTCCTGAAGGTTTCCAAACAATAATTGGTGATAGAGGAGTGCAATTATCTGGCGGAGAAAGGCAGAGAATTGCCATTGCTCGTGCTTTGTTGGACAATCCACAAGTGCTGATATTCGACGAAGCCACTTCCGCATTGGATAATGAATCAGAGAAAATAGTGCAAACAGCAATCAATGAAGTTCTGAACGAAAAAACGGCAATAATTGTTGCACATCGTTTGTCAACCGTTGTAAATGCCGACATAATAATGGTGCTAAAAGATGGAAAAATTGTTGAGACAGGCAATCACAAAGAACTATTATCCAAAGACGGCATTTATAAGAAACTATACGAAATGCAATAGAAGAGAGAGAAGCATTTTAAAAAATCCTAAGCAAATCCTCACACCTTATTCCTTAACTTATATAACTAATTTAATTATTAACATATTTTCATATAGAAGATAAAAATTTGCAATCAAGAGAACAATTTTTTATATTATTTTGTAAATTAGTAGAAAGCATTTTACACAAAAAGGAAAAAGTGTATGAATGAAGGTATTAAACAATCAAAAAACAGCGTAGAATCAGATTCAATGGTTCAATGGTTCAAT
>DYPF01000100.1:0-6840 GCA_020720105.1 Chloroherpeton thalassium | reverse complement strand
GTTCAATTAAGACTTACATAGTGATATTTTATTTTATATCAACAACATTTCTATTATCTCAAGATAGACCACCTTACGAAATCCCAACTCCAAGTCCGTGTAACTACTTTCAAGAAGAATTGGGATTTTGCATTAATGTTAATTGGAGTACAGAACGGAAATTTAAAAAAATTATTATTGATCAATGTGCATATTGGATTATATATCACGACCGAATATGTGTTTCTCAACAACCAGGCTATGAAAATCTATATCAAATTAATGTGTTTGATTTGCTTGGTAATTTAGTTTTATCAGAATTTGGGAATCAAAATTCATCAAATTACACAAATATCAAAGTAAATATTAAGAAATTAAATTCTGGAATTTATCTTGTAGAAATCAAAGATTCTGATAAAATATTTATGTATAAACTAATAGTACAGAAATAATATTTATGAAGAAATTAATATTAATAATCTCCTTCTTTG
This sequence comes from Chloroherpeton thalassium, assembly GCA_020720105.1. Classification (GTDB taxonomy): domain Bacteria; phylum Bacteroidota; class Ignavibacteria; order Kapaibacteriales; family UBA2268; genus GWF2-33-9. The sequence goes on along the minus strand of DYPF01000100.1, from coordinate 6,370 downwards.
TAATATTTACAAATTTCTGTATATCAAAGGATTTTGAATTTTTGGATAATAGTCCGGAAAAATGGACTTTTATTACATCATTGATATATTATAACAACTCAATTGTTGCTGGTGGTTCCTGGAGTTATTTTTATTTAAGAGAAAATAATGAATGGAAATATTGCGGTTCAGCGCTCAATGGATTAAATGATATTGTGATTTATAAGGACACCCTTTACGCTGCAACTGATGCTGGGATTTATAGAAGTACTAATGCGGGCAATAGTTGGGAAATATTTTATAATGGTGTTGATTATATAAATTCAGTTTCATTTTACGAAAATAAAATTGTTTTTTGCACTTATAACAGTGGAATATTTATTTCTAATAATTATGGTGAAACATGGGAAGATTTGGGTTTTAAGAATGAATACTTTTCATCAGTATTAATATTGGATTCTACAATTTTTCTTGGCAATCATTATGGTAACTTTGTTATCTCCAATAATTTGGGAAAAACTTTCGAAATTATTCCGGGTATGTATTTTAATAATAAAATAAGGTATTTGAATAAAAATGTCTTTGTTTCTAGTATAACAGGTTTATATTATTCATCAGATACTGGTCGAACATGGTCAGAGCCTTTATTGCCTGATGAATACTGCAATGAAATTGTTTATGAAAATGAAAAATATTATTTACTATCTTCATCAAATAAATTATTTGTAAGTGATGATTTAGTTAAATGGGATACGATTTCTTATCCTGTAGAACCTGATGAAGAAACCTATACTTTTTTAATCGTCCAAGATACAATTTATTTAAGCAAAGTTTCAGGATTAATAAAATCAACAAATAAAGGTAATAGTTGGCAGTTTGATGAACTTTCAACTGGCTACCTACTGAAACTAATGAATATGGATGAAGATGACATTCTAATTTTTACGTACGATAATACTTTACTCGACTTTAATGTTGAAAAAAAAGATTATTCATACTTAGATATAAAAGATATTAAATCAGGTAATATCTTTAATATTGCAAAAGAAAACGAAATGATTGTTGGTTTTTACAATAAGGAAGTTTTTGTAAGTTTAGACAATGGCAAATCATTTAATATATTTAAAAGTTCAAAATATTTTTCTGCACTAGATGTAAATTTTGTAGAAATTCTTAATGCAAAAGTTTATGTTGGTTACAAAGATGGTATTTATATTTCTGAAGATACATGTAAAACCTGGAAAAAATTAGGAAATTTAAATGAAGGTGCGAAATCTGCTTATTTAAGTGATAGTTTGTTTATTGCAGGTACGTATTTTGATGGTTTATTTTCCTCATCTAATGATGGCATTTCTTGGGAATTCAATAACCTAAATATAAATAGTGGAATTAATACAATTGCAATTGATGATGAAAATTGGTATGCAGGAGTTGGAAGATCAGATGATGCATACTATGAAAAGGGTGTTTATAAGACCTCAAATAAAGGTATTTCATGGACAAAATGTGAAGGTATCAATTATACAATTGAAAAGTTATTTCAGTATAAAAATATCATTTTTGCAGGATCTTATGACTTTGGGCTCTATATGAGTGAAGATAAAGGTAAAAGTTGGGAATTTGTTGGACTTCCTGATTTGAGAGTTAATGATTTAATGTTAAAAGATAATTATCTTTATGCAGCAACAAATATTGGGCTTTTTCGTGCCAAAATATTAGATCTTGTATCAGTTGGTGATAAAAAAAATATCTTTGAATCAGTAAATTTTTTCCCCAATCCCGCACAAGATGTTTTGAATTTAACTAATATCCCTGATGGTGCAATCGATTTTGAAATAATTAATCAATATGGTGTTCAGCAATTAAAAGGTTTCGTTTCCAAGCAAATCGATGTATCGCAATTGCCCGCAGGCATATACTTTTTAAAATTGAATAATCAAACAACACCAAGTAAATTTATAAAATTATAATTAATGCAATAAACAAACAATATCCTGCAAGTTTTAAATTTGCAGGATTAATTAAAATTATCTTTACTAATTATTTACCAGCGAAGTGTTTCATAAATTGAGTACGTTCGTAAGCAGCAGGATTATTATTGCCAACTGCGGCTAACTTACCTCTGAATTGCTCAATATTATCGTAGCCTTTTTCTTTCATCCATTCTTCTAAGAAATTAATCATTGCAGTTGCGTGTTTGATGCCATTTTTATAGAACGAAGAAGCGACTTGCACAGTTTTAGCACCTGCGAGTAGCAATTTCACAACTGCCTCTCCATCATTCACACCTGTAGATGCGGATAAATCGCATTTAACTTTGGGCGACATCATTCCAATCCATCTTAAAGGCATAGTGATTTCATCTGAATTGCTGTAAATATTTGCTGGAACTACTTCCATTTTATGAATATCAATGTCGGGACTATAAAAACGATTGAATAAAACCAAACCATTAATGCCCGATTCGGATAATTTGACAATCATTTGACCCAAATTGGAGAAATAATGACTAATTTTGAGTGCAAACGGAATTTTAGCAACCTTCTTAACTTCTTCAATAGCATCAAAATACACTTTTTCGAAGTCGCCCGAAGAGCGTTCCAAATCAGATGGAAGTATGAACATATTAAGTTCTAAAGCATCGGCTCCCGCTTCTTGAATTCGCTCAACAAATATGGGCCACTCGGTGCCGGAGATGCAATTAATGCTGCCAATAATTGGAATCGAAACGGCTTCTTTAGCTTCCTTGATTAATTTTAGATATTTAGAAACGCTGTCTTCCATATCACGAATGTCGAAGAAGTCGAAAATTTCGGGATATAGAGTGCCAGGACGATTAGTTTGAGCAATACTATGATTTAATTCAGCCATAATTTCTTCTTCGAAGATTGACTTGATGACGATTGCACCAACACCGCTCTCTTCAAATTCTTTAATGTCTTTAATTGAATTTGTCAAGCCTGAACTTGCGGCTATTAATGGATTTTTAAGATTTAAACCTAAATAAGATGTTTGTAAATTCACAATAAATTCCTTTTAATTTATTAAAAATAAAGCATTAAAGACTAATTTTAGAAAATTTCATTGTAAAGAAATGCCAAAATTTACCTGCTAATTCAATTTTAGGAATTTTTTTAACACTTTGCAACAATCAAATTTAATGAAATACTCGCCATTTGGTAGCAAATGCAAATCAATTCTGGACTTCACTTCGCCACTTTGAACGGGATTGCCCTGTGAGTCGTAAATTTCATAGAATTGACTCTGTCCAGCAATATTATCGTTAATAATTAGATGGTCTTTCACTGGATTTGGATATAAAATATCCCTAATATCAATGGTAGAAATGCTATTAACCAATTTAGTTTTGAATTTAACAACACTACTCCACTTGCTTTGATTGTTCTCTGTGATCGACTTAACTCTAACGAAATATAGTTGATTTTCTTCTAATTCGTATTGATAATCAGAAGACTCGATTTCAGGAATATCGTAAACTAAGTCAGTGAAATTTTCATCTCGAGCAATTTGAATTGCAAACAAATAGTTAATATCATTCACTTTCCAAGTGATAACTCCCAGCAGTGGCAGCTCAGTTGCATTCGTAGTTGGGTAAGTGATAGTTGGCGGTTCTAACTCTGTAGTAAAATTATAAATCTCAGACCAGTTGCTTTTTGAATTTGAATTAGTTGCAGCCACTCTCCAAAAATACTTTGAGTTGTAATCAAAGTTTTTATATGGATATTCAGTAGTAATCAGGTTTTTATTTTTAATCAAAACAGAATCAAAATTGCATGACTTTGATATTGAAATATAGTAATTATCTGAATTTGGTACATTTTCCCAATTCACTATTCCGTTTAAAGGGAGCTCAGTCGATACATTATTCGGACTAATTAGCTTTGGAGTTTTTAATATTTCTTCAGATTGAGTAACGAAAGACCACACATTAGACCAATCCGAAGTGTCTTTGTTGATAGTACAACGCATTCTCCAAAAATACTCTGTGTTTTTCAGCAAATTTAAATATTCCAATTTTAGTTTACTTGTTATTTGATCAATCACTAAATATTGAGTAAAGCTATTATCTAAAGATAATTGGATTTGATAAGAAGTTGCACATGGAACTTCATCCCAAAAGAAATTGCCATAAGTGAGTACTTGTAAATCATCATTTTTAGGTGAAAGCAATTTTACAATAAGTAATTTGTCAGTAGTGCTAAACCACCAAACATCAGACCAAGCAGTGCTATCGAAATGAGTATAAGCCTTCACTCTCCAATAGTATTTTGCACTACTTTGAAGATTATCGAAGAAAAATTGAAAAGTATTTCCAATCAGAGTATCAGTATGTAACTCTGAAAAGATATTGTCTTTAGCAATCTGGACTCTATATTTATTTGCAGTATAGATTTTATACCAAGAAAGAGCATCGTGAGTTTGTAAAGTTGAGCCATTATCTGGTAAGTATAACTTAGGATTAGATAAAGTTGTGTTGCCAGTGGAAAAAGTCCAAGTATCTGACCAATCGCTGAAGGAAGAATCAATTTGAGTAGCGATTTTCCAATAGAACTTTTTGTTTGGTGATAAATCAATTAGTTTGAATGAAGTTGTATCTGTGATAGTTGTATCGATAATAATATTTTTGAATAATTCGTCAGTGGCGATGTTGATAGTATGGTTTGAATTTGAATAAGCTGATTGCCAATGAAGCAATAAGGGCAGTTTAATATTAATTGAATAATCACTTGGCTCTTGCAAAGTTGGGTTTTCCAATAATGTTCTAAACTTCCAAACTTCGGACCAGTCGCTGGTATCGTTATTCCTATATGCTCGCACTCTCCAGTAATATTCAGTATTGTTTTTTAAATAGTAATAGTTAAAAGATTCTGTTTTTAGATCAATCGATTTTAATAGAATTAATTTAAAATCAGAATATTCACTTAATTCTATTAGATAAGATTCTGCTCCAGTATTCTTTGCCCAAGTCAATTCGCCTGCAATTGAAACATTAATTTTTATGTTTGCGGGAGATAGCAATGCAGTTGGTGGCAAAGTTGTTCTAAAATTCCAAATTGGAGACCAATCGCTTGTATCGCCAACTCTATGAGCACGCACCCGCCAGTAATATTTAGTATTATAGCTTAATTCAGATAATGGAAAAGAGCTATTAGTAAGGCTTGTATTTTCCAAATGAATTGAAGCGAAGTTTGAACTTTTTGATACTTGTAAATGGTAATGAGTTGCACCCGAAACATATTGCCAACTAATAATACTAGTAATTTTAGTACCTATAAAGTTATTTATGGGAGTAGAAAGTTTTGGGGGAGCAATAACAGTTTTGAAGGTATAAACATTTGACCAATCCGAAGTATCTTTTTTATTAAAGCCACACACACGCCAATAATATTGGGTATTATTCTCCAAGCTATCAAAAATGAATTGATAAACATCTCCTACAACAGCATTTATATTAGTTTGAAGGAACGTTTCTACTTTTGATATTTGAATTTGATAATTAGTAGCTCCAATTAATGTATTCCATTCTAATTTACCTTTAATTTTGTTTGTTGTATTATTTATAGGTTTGGATAGAGTAGGTTCGTCTAATTCACAATCAACAAGGATAAATTCACCTAAACTTGAAACGTTTGCTGTAATTTCGTTTGTGTTAGCATTATAAGAATTTGTAAGTTCGTAGAATGTACCTTCACCTTCTTTTACTCTCATAAATACTGATGTTTTAGTTGGGTTTTGGATGTTTAATCCATCAAGTTTAATCTTCATACTTCCAGAAATGGAAATAATACCATTAGCACTCCAGACCCATCGATAAGGATATACTGATGAAAATGTAGTATCATGAAAATTTGCATTATATGCTGCATAAGAATGTTTTTCGATGTGAGAAAGCCCCATTCCATTCAATGAAGAAACATTAACATTTACACCTGTATTCTGTGAAGATTCATTAAAATTATAACTCCCGGTATAATTAATCAACCTTGAAACAGCATCCATTCTTGAAACTACTCTTGTTGCGTTGTAAACAGAAGCCATTGGAAATTCTGCATAAGTTAATTCATAAGAGATAGTATTATTTGGTCTTACTTCTGTAATTTTCTGTTTGCCCCAATTTATTAGTGTATTGCCATTAGGCAATCTTTCCACACTGCCCATTGAACCTTGGTAAATTGGAGGATTTGACGAGCATTCCCATACTTTTGTAGCAGTTTTTGAGTTTTCATTAATTGCATATTCTACTGCTCTCGAGTATTTAGGATTTTTGAGGTTCCCATTATCGTATAACAAAATATTGCCATTTGACAAGACGGATATAGAATGTTGGTGAGAAAAACCATTAAATCCATCTTGATTATCATTGATAAAC
>DYPF01000099.1 GCA_020720105.1 Chloroherpeton thalassium | reverse complement strand
CTGACTTATGAGACAGCCACGAAGAATCCAGAATTCTTTAAAATCAACAAGATAGATTCTTCATCCCGACAAGTCGGGATTCAGAATGACAGTCTAAATTAAATTATTAGAACCCCTCTTATTACTGAACTGTTAAAAAAGTTGGAGAATATTACTATATTACTGCATAATGTAAAATAGAAAAATAAATCTTATTAAAATAAATCTTATTAAAATAAATCTTATTAATAATAGAAAACAACTAACAAATTAAAAACTACAATAAATACTTTATTGCAACAAAACCAAGCACCAATAAAATCAAGAATGCAATTGAAAGTTTATCAAAATATTTGTCAATATATTCTTTCGCCTTAGGTCCTACATAATATAAAAATCCAGCAACTAAGAAAAATCTAGCACTTCTACCAATTGCAGATATTAATACAAATGGAACTAAATCCATTTGAGTAGCACCAGCAGCGATTGTGGAAATTTTATATGGAATTGGAGTGAATGCTGCACCTGCTAAAAACCACAAACCAATCTCACCATTATAAGTTTCTACTACTTTTTGCCAAACATCGTGAGCATTGTAGAAATCAACAATTGGATAACCAATAGTTTCCATCAATCCATAACCAATTCCATAACCTGCAACTCCACCAAGAATAGAGCCAATAGAGCACCATAAAGCTGCCTTAAAACTAATTTTGGGGCTTGCTATCGCAATTGCAATAAGTAATATGTCGGGCGGAATTGGGAAAAATGAAGATTCGGCAAATGATAGCAGGAAAATCGAGATAAGTGCTGTTGGTTTTTCTGCGAAGCTTTCCATCCAAACTTTAGATGAGTAGAGTATTGATTTTAGTCCCATAAGTAAATTATTTAATTTGATTTTCGATAAAACACAAAATTAAGGATTAAAATTAATTTAAAATTCATATTTTTGTATTTTACTTCTGGGGGAAACGATGAGAAAAGCAATTTTCATTTTTTTAGTTTGGACTTTAATAAGTTTTAATAACTATTCAATTTCGGAATATTTACAATCCAACACCGATAGTCAATCCCAATCAAAAGTAAATAATATTTCAGCAATTGATGATTTTAAACATCAACATATTAAAAAAAGTTTGGATTCCCTTGCAGATAGCCTTGCAAAGCAATTGAGATATACAAATTATGGTATAGCTGTTTATTCCTTAAATACCAACCAATTTGTATACAAAAAAAATGCAGAATTATTTTTAAAACCTGCATCTGTAACGAAATTAATAACAACATTCGCTGTTTATTCGCAAGTTGGAGATACATTTAGAATTCCAACGGAAATTTACTCAACTGATGAAAATTTAAAAGATAATATTATCAATGGAGATTTAATTATCAAAGGATATGGTGATTGTTTTATTAAATTAAGTGACTTAGATGAACTTATCAGGCAATTAAAATCTCTTGGAATAAAAAAAATAACAGGTAATGTGATTGCCGATGGAACTTTTTTTGACAATAACAATAATCGATTTCATTATAGTGGCGATGCTGACGAAGTAGAGCCTACTGCTCTTATTACAGCATTATCTCTTGAAAATAATCGGCTTAAAGTTATTGTTAATTCTAATGTTTCGGGGAATAAACCCAAAATTCAAATAGTTCCCAGCAGTCCAAATATCAGAGTAAATTCAAATTTAGTTATTGGCAATCCTCCGAAAAAAACAAAGAAAAATCAAAAATCAGTTAAACCAAGAATATATTCAACTCTTGATAAAGATGGCAATCAAATAGTGAATTTGTCGGGAAATATTGCCCGAAAGAATACACTTTATTTTGAAGAATTTAATAAAAATCCAATCTTATCTTTTGCTGGAAACTTCTACGAAAGATTGAAGGATAATGGAATTGTAGTTGGTGGCAAACCAACAGCACTCCATAAAAAACACGATAAAATTGCAATTGGTCAAATGCCGATAGCATTTATAAACAGAGGTATTAATGATTTAATCACTTTAATGAATAAAAATAGTGATAATTATATTGCTGAAAATTTATTTAAATTTTATGGTGCCTATGCCCAAAAAGATACTTTAAATACTAATTCGGCTAAGTTATTTATGGATAGTTTGCTGAAACATCACAAAATATACAATGAGCAATTCAAAATTAATGATGGTTCTGGACTATCGAGACGCAATAGAATTTCTGCAGAAATACTTGTCAATATTCTGAAAATTATTAGTCAAGAAAAATACTTCAATAGTTTTTTATCAAGTTTAGCAATCGCTGGTGTTGATGGCACACTTGCCAAAAGATTGAAAGGCACTACAGCCGAAATGAATGTTTTCGGAAAAACAGGTACTCACCGCGATGTTAGTGCATTAGCTGGAGTAGCTAAGAACATTGATGGAGAGATATTCCTTTTCACTTGTTTTTCGAATGGTGGAGATATTGGCACATATAAAATGATGGAAAATTCTGTTTGTATCGAAATTACAAAAGTAGCGAATTAGTAAGAAAATTGACTACCTACTATAATGCTGTGTTAATAAAATTATTCATTATTATTGATAAAGCTCTTAGAACCGATAAACCGCTCTTTATATTCATCTTTGAGCTGTGTCAAATCAATAAGAATAAGCCCATCAATTGCATTGTTAAAGTTCACATCAATAGTAAATCCAAGGAATTTTACACCGCCATAATTAGACATTTCGGTATATCTTCGGTATAAAACAGGAATCGAAAATCCCAAATTTTTAAGAGAATTTTTTAGATTTTTAAAATCATCAGTATAATTATCTGCATTTAAAATTTGGTTAATTTCATCTTGAATATTTTTGTGGATTTGGAAATGATTGAATGGAACAACTAGATCCTGCGGACCAGAATACCAATTTTTATAGTATGACACTATAAGTCCTTTGGCAAGTTCGGAATAAGTATTACTGATACTTACTGCTCCCCATAAATATCGTATGTGAGGGTTAAGACTCAAATAAGATCCAATTCCCTGCCAAATAAAGTCCAGAGCATTGCTTCTCCAATATCTTGGCTGAATGAAACTTCTACCCATTTCTAGAGAATTATCTATGTATTCATCAAATTTATCTTCTAAATTGAATTGCGAGGAATTATAAAAACCCAACTTACCGTATTTCCTGACAATATCTGCAGACTCACCAACACGATAAGAGCCGACAATCTCCATTCCCTCCGGATCCCATAATACAATATGTTTATAATAAATATCGTAAATGTCCGAATCCGAACTTCGACCTGTTCCTTCGCCAACTTTTCTGAAAGTTAACTCACGCAATCGTGAAATTTCCTTTAAAATATTTTTACCTGTTTGATACTCTACTAAGTAAATTTGCTTTTTATCGTTAGTAGCACCAAGTAATTTATTATTTTCTAAATCGTGCTTAATTAATCTGGGATCTACTGGATGAATAATTGTTGTTTCGGTTTTATAAATTCCCTTTCTTCGTTTTCCTACTCGATAGCAATGTTTCTTGAGAATCTTGGTTTGTGAAGTTAGGTTTAAAGGTGTATTTTTGAAATTTGTTGGTGGAATCAAATCACCAACTACAATCTGGAAGCGTGCATTTTTAGCTCTAAATAGCTCTTGGGGCAACATAAAAGTGCCAATTTTATCATTCATCAAAGCAAGCAAATAAAAAGCCATAGAATTTCGTGCTTTCACATAAACAGGAAGAACAGGAGCATTGTATTTAGTTGCAAATTTTAGAGCACCATTCAGCCATTTTCCGTCTTTAATTCCATTCAAACCTAATCTGGAAACTTTGGCAGCGGGAAAGAAAATTATTGCTTCTTCATTCATTAATGATTTTCCCATATTTACCAAAACTTCGCGGTTACGATTAGGTGAATAAAGGTCTACGGGAATAAAAAATTCTTGTAAATTCTGTACTTGCATCAAAATATCATTTGCAACTATACGCACATCTTTACGAACATCATAAAATGCTTTAATCAATCCTAATCCGTCTAAACCACCAAGTGGATGGTTAGAAACAACAACAAGCGAACCCTCCGAAGGAATCTTTGCTAAGTCGTTTGCAGTTATATCGAAAGTTACATTCAATTCATTAAATAATGAATCAATAAAACTGATTCCTTGATTGAGCTTATTTTCTTCCATAAATTTGTTAATCTTCTTAACAGCTAAAAACTTTTCTAAAAAGTTCACAGTAAGCTTTTGAACAAATTTAGGATATTTTTCAAACAAAGCTGGGGTTTTATCCCTTAAAATATTTTCTATATTAATCTGTTCCAATTATATATCCATTTATATAATTTTGTAAAAAATACAATTATACTAAATTAACAAATAAAAGTTAAGTATCAATTAATTTAGTTTATTTCTTAACAATTTATTCATTAAATATTAATTCTGACCATATCAATTATTATTTACCAAAATTCAGTTTTCAAATCTTGAGGTAAAATCTGAAATAAAATCCAAGTATCCCAATTCATTTGCAATATTGATAACTTTCTGTTTGTAGTTCATTGCCATTTCAATATCAAATTTTCTAATAATAATAGCAATATTCGATAGTGTCAATAATTGTAAATTTTCGTTCATTTTTAATGATAATGAAGTCGCACTTTTCAAAGTTTGCATAGCTAATTCAATACTCTCATCTTTACTCTGAAGTATAGCTAAAGTATTTAAGTAAATAATATCGATCTCAGTTGGATTAGTTTTATTTACCTCGTATGATAAACTTTGTATTAATTCTTTTGCATCTTGTATTGAATCCTCATCAGTCAATAGTTTAGCTAATAATATCAATGACTTGGTCTTCTCTACTTCCGAAGTAGTAATTTCGCTAAATTGTTTGATAAAATCAGGAATATTTTGATTACTTTTCGCCAAAAGTATTTCCAAAATTTCATCAAAATTATTTGGCTTTGCAACTGGAACTATTTCCTCAGGATTTATTGCAATAGTTCTTTGCATTTCTTCGGATAAATCACCGTAGAATCCCGAGGAATTGCTTTCCAAATTTGCATTTGTTGCAGAATTTTGGGAATCAATTGATTCTACAAAAGTGGGATTAATTTCACCTTGCTTATTCAATTCCAAGAAATTCGAAATTGATTCAATGTAATTATAATCGTTATTATCTTTTGCCACGGCAAATTGTTCTTGAAGTAGTTCTTTAATTGATTCTTTATCATCCGAGCTATTACTATGTGCAATAATATAAGGCAATAGTTCACGCTTTAATTCGGTGTCATCGCTCTTGTCATAATTGCTTTTTAGAATACTTTTTATTTGAGTATGAATTGCAGTTTTTTCTTCGTATTCCAATAAATCTTCAAAATAAGTTTGGTATATTGCTTGATTAAACATAAAACAAGTAGATACTTCTCCATACCTTTTCTTAGCACCAAGGCTAATAATAATTCCCGTTTTTTCGCTGATATTCTTAAGTTTGCGGACTGTAGTTAGCACATCGTAAGATAATAAACGCGAAACAATTATTACGGAAAATTCTTTGCCTTCTGCGGCACAAATAGACAAAATGTTTTTTTCCTCACTATCCAATTTTTCTATATATGAAATGAATAAAGAATTTAGTGAAGTTGGCACTAAATGCTCAATATTTGAATTTGCTAATTGTTCAATAGAAATTTTTTGCTCTTTCAAATAATTGACATATTCAAATACTGCAAGTGGAACTCCATAAGTCTTTTGCATAAACCAATTTATAGCATATTCAGGGGCAGTTTGCAATTGAAAACTCTCTGAAACTAATTGATTTATCTGATTTGCATCTAAAGGTTTCAAATTAAGAATATTATTACCCTGATTTAACTTTTGGAAATTTGCTAAGAAATTTTTTAGAGCAATATTATACCTATCAGCAATATTTGAATTATATGTAGCCACAATTAAAATTGGTACAGTTGAGATTTTCTTTGAGAAATAACTTAGCAATTCAATTGATTGAACATCGCCATATTGCAAATCATCAATATAGATTATAAAAGGATTTTTTTCGGAATAAGTTGAAAGCACATTCCAAAAAGATTCAAAATTCTCATTTTTATCAAACTTTTTTTCTTTGAAATGCTCTTTCAAATCTCTTCGTAATTCTTTTACTAAATAAAACAAATCACCCGCAAGCGGTAGACTTGAAAGAACAGTTAAGCCTACATTAAACGCCAATCTTTGATTTTGCGGAACCTTTTTGTTCGAATTCAATTCATTTAAAATCTGATTGAACAAATAATATGGTTGCAAATTACTTAATAAAATATTATTTGTGGGTGGAGACAGCTTGATGGTTACTGATGTTATTTGCTTTTCATTAGATATTTTGTCTAATTCAAAGATGCTCCGCGACTTTCCAAAGCCTTTTTCACCAGCAATAAATAATAAATCTCCTTGTTTTGCGTTCAAAAGTTCAAGAGACTTACTAAATCTATTAATTAAATTAGCATTACTAAAAAACTTAGTCATATTTGTAACTATTTTCCAGATTTTGAGTCTAAATAAGAATGTAAATTAAATAATTGTTTGCAAAAAGTGTAGTTTTATGAATAAATTTTTCCTTTTTTTAATAATTTTGATAATTGCTACAAGCAAATTGATAAGCCAAGATGCTATCGATACAAAAGGCGATGATTTCTGGTTAGCATTTCCACCAAATTACCATAATATTGTAACTGATCCAATCTTCGGATATTCCGACTCTCTTTACATCTTTTTAGTAGCTATCGAAGCTTGCTCAGGGACAATTAGTTATCAAGACATTAGTGGAAAAGATTACACTCATAATTTTACAATAACAGATCCCAAGCAAATTTATCGGTTTTCTGTGTCTTACAGTAACTATGAATTGCGTGGATACAATCGCTCAGGAACAATTTTAGATGAAAGTTCTTCTCTACATCAATGCGAGAAGGTTGCCAAACAGACTTTTCATATTGTTTCAGATAAGGAAATAAATGTATATGCACACCAACAAGCCATCACCACAAGTGAGAGTATGACTTGTTTGCCCACTGATGCATTAGGAAACAATTATATCGCACTAACTTATAATACAAACGGCTCTTATCAATTTAGTCAAATTGAAGGGCAAAGCACTCCTTCGCAAATAGTCATTATTGCCACCGAAGACACTACAACAATAGACATCACTCCCTCTACGCCAACATACATAAACGGTAATAAAAAACAAAAAATTACATTAAATAAAGGTGAAGCATATTTGATACAATCTGATGTAAGTTCAGCTAACGAAATCGGTGATTTAACTGGGAGTATCATTATGAGCGATAAACCTATAGTCCTAATTTCTGGTCATCAAAGAACAAGACTGCCAATAGCAAGTAATGCTTCTTCGCGTGATATGCTCTTGGAAATGATTCCACCTGTTAATGCATGGGGCAGAAATGCTATTGTAGTTCCATTTGCCGATCATAATTCAATTTCCAACTCAGCCGAAGATTTATTTAGAGTGCTTTCGGGTGCTGATGATGTTCAAATTTCCATTGAAGGTGAATATGTAACTACACTTCAAACGGGCGATTTCTTTGAATTTGAATTGACTCAATCATTTTTTATTGAAGCTTCTGGTCCGATACTCGTTGCTCAATACAAAAAAAGTTCTCAAACATTATCTTCAAGCGCCAGAGCCGAAAGCGATCCACTAATTATGATAACTCCACCTATCGAGCAATACGGAAACTTTTATCGTATCGCTAATATTCAATCTTATGAAAGAGATGATGTTGGTACTTTGTTTTCAGTTTATGACTACCATTTTGTTAATGTAGTTGTAATGGATAAGGATATTGATAAATTAGAAATTGATGGAAATCCCATACCTACAAATGTATTTAAAAAAGTTACCAATTCATTATATTCTTATGCAATTTTGTCAGTTCAGCCGGGAACACACGAATTGATTTGTCCATCGGGATTTGGATTATCGGTTTACGGTTATGGATATGCAAACTCCTACGGATATTATGGTGGAATGAATTTGGTTAAATATGATTTCACACCTCCAAAGGTAGTTAGCAATTTGGATTGTTACCAAGTGGAAGGATTTGCTTCGGACTCCACGGTTTCGGATTCCAAACTTTTTGCTGTAGATTTTGCTGATTCACTAAAAAAGAATGTTAATATTCAATCTACAAATGCTTTCCCAACTCCAGTTGCTCAGTTCACTGCACAATTAATCAATAAATACCTTGATGGTGAGTTCTCGGTAAATGCAAAAGATTCATCGGGATTATATACCTTCAAAAAAATCGAAATCCCTGGTTTTACTATCAATATTATTGACCAAAAGGAATCAGACCTACCTGTTCAATTTATTGATTCTATACCAGTTGGGCGTGAGATCTGCTATACTTTTACTTTAGAGAATTATGGGAAATTTGATAGGACTTTGCCTGTAATTTACTTGAAATATCCAAATAGAAGCGATACACTTTTTGCTTATTTACCACTGACAATCTCGAGCAAAAATCAAACTGATATTCAAATTTGCGTGATGTACCCCGATACTGGTTCATTCAACTTCGACTTAGTTTTAGCTGACTCCTGTTCCGAAAGAACAATTACAAATTTCTCACTTACAGCATTTGTTGATAATTTCCCTCCAAAATTTACTTCAACAATTGACGATTGCAACACGATAGTAAACTTTAACATCTCCGAATTAATGAAAACAGATTCGGGTATTGAGTCGTTTGCAATTACTAATGAGATAAATGGAATAGCAAGTATTTTCAATAAAATCAAATCAGTAATTGATGGTAAGTTTGAAGTTATTGATACTCGGTTAGATGCCTCTTTTGATTTAACAGCTACTGATTCCTCGGGCAATATAACTACTTATACTTTTGAAATACCTGGCTTTACATTGAGTTATCATATTCATTCAAATATCGATACTAAGGTTGATTTCAAGAATAGGATGATTGGATATATTTATCCTGATACAATTCAACTCGAAAATTATGGCAAATACGATATTACTCTAAAGTCTCCAAAAATGTTCGCAAACACGATGTTTTCGGTTCCACAATCACAATTCCCATTCACAATTCCAGCAGGTGAAACTAAAGATTTAATAGTTACTTACAAACCTGTTTCGGTAAAAAATACTAATGATAGCGATACATTATATTTAGAATTTAATTGCATTGTTGATAAATTTATTTTGGAAGGATTTGCTGTGCCATTTGATATTAAAACTGATTCCAAATGTCAAGTGCCGTTGAGTTTCCAAGCAGATTCCATTCCTTTATTGATAGAATCTTCCATAAAATCAACCATAGTTGAAGGGAAAATTGAATTATTATTCTCCTCTACTAAGCAAACTGATGCACAATTTATTCTGTCTGATATTATGGGCAATACAATTGAAAAAGGCTCATTTATTATCAATTCTGGCACAACTGCAAAAGATTTATTAATTCAGGATTACCCATCATCGGGTGTGCTGTTTTTGCAAATAAATATTAACAATAACGGATTTTATTATAAAGTGATAAAAATTTAGCTAATTGATAGAATAAATTATTAATTATTTACTTTTTATTCATATTTTTTTATTAAGTTTG
>DYPF01000387.1 GCA_020720105.1 Chloroherpeton thalassium | reverse complement strand
AAACCCCAAAACCCCAAAACCCCAAAACCCCTAAAAAATTAAATAAAATAGTAGAAAAAATTAATTAAGGGTAATTAGTTAAAAAAATATCTTAATTAATTATTTATATATCTATGCAATCATACTCACAAATGTTTAATAACCCTTAGCTTAATTTAGGAATGCCACAACAAGTTTTACCCCAAAATATAGGATTTGAAAATAATATTCAAAATTCCGGAATTCCTATGGAACAAAATTTAGGATTCGGAGGAATGATGAATTCCTTCCCTATGAATCAAATGATGCCTCAACAATTTTAAGGATAGTTCCCACAATTTAATTCTCAAATTGGAATGCAAATGATGGGAATGCAATATGGACAACCTCACGTATATATGCAACCTCAAGTTATTTAAAATTAAGTCATGATGCAACAACCACCACAAATTGCAATGATTCCTCAAAGAATTCAAAACTCAATTCAAATTCCAAGACCACCTATTACCACAATGGTTCCTAGATAAGTTCAAAATTAGGTTTTAATTAATACTCCTTCAAAAATGGGATTCCATAGAAAAGTTGTATAATAAATACCAATTGCCATACCCTAGCCACCAAGAACAATGATGACTTAACACGTTGTACCTCATCCTTACATGGTTCCTCAACCACCTTTAACTAGATATATAGATTAGGTTATTCCAAGATAGAGAATGATACCTAGACCAAACTTATAGCAAGTAGTAAGATCATACATTGATAAAGAAGTATACTCTCCATCTGCACCAAGAACTATTATGGTACCTTAAAAATTCCACAAGCAAATAATGGTTCCACGACCACCAATTATTCAAAATGTACCACAATAAGTTTCATACCCAGTTCAAATCCCAACTCCAAGCAAAAGAGGAATAATGAGAAGAATTATTGAAAAAGAACCAATTATGATTCCAAGACCACCAATGGAACAATTAGTATAAAAAGTAGTTCCTAGACAAGTTGTATAACCACAACCACCAGTTACTTCATATGTTAATGAATATGTACCTAAACAAATTGTAATTCCAAGACCTCCAATTCAAAAGATGGTTCCAGAATATTATGATCAAGTTGTTACTCACCCAACTCCACCTATTCAACAAATTGTTTAAAAAATGTATCAAAAGCAAATTAAAGTTGATAGACCACCTTTAGTACAAAATTACAGACAATATTTTGAAAAAGAAATTATTATGCAACCAAGACAACAAGCAATATTAAAGCAATAAATCATAAGACAAGATTTACCACCTGTTTACAGATAAACTCCATTAAGAATGGTTAACGTACAATCATCAGGTGTACAACCTACAGGAAGCCCATCAGTATCTGTAAGCAACCCACAATTAGTAGGAAGCAAAGTATTTAATCATCCTCATTCACCTATAGTTAATCCAGTAATGGGAAATTCAATAATACCTTCTCCAGTAAATAGAAATCCCATAATTCCAGCAATGCAAAATTCAATCCCACCAATTGGATTTAATCCAGAAGTAATAGATCCAATTCAAACTCAATTTATGCCACCATAGTATAATCAATTTTACCAAATGCAAAATAGTGGATTTATTAACCAAAATCAAATGAACCAAATTTAATTTTAATTTGACTCCAAAATTTATTATTAATTAATTAATTTAATTTTTAATTATTTAATTTATTTTTTTATATTTTGGGGTTTTGGGGTTTTGGGGTTTTGGGGTTT
>DYPF01000098.1:4090-9636 GCA_020720105.1 Chloroherpeton thalassium | reverse complement strand
GAATATGCCGATATTGAAATTTCGCTCAAAGGAACGCAAATCAACCAAATAACAAGCGCAAAAGAATTGACAAAAGAAAAAGTGAATAATTTAAGCACGTTTTCAAAAACTATTCGAGAAAAAATGAAAGAAATTTCAGAAAACGATGTTTATGGGAAAATTATTGAATTAAAATCAAAAGATGTTGATAGCAATAAAAATTCAATCGTAATTGAAGGGGAAATAAAAAAGGTTAAATCCAAAATATCTGTAGAATTAAATTCAGACCAAATAAAATTAGCTGCCGACGCTTTTAAAAACAATCGAACAGTTCTTATAAATGCAATTTTGGAAAAGGACAAAACCCAATACAAAGTAGCAGAATTAAAGGATTTTAGAGCGATAACTAAATAATAGAAAAGAATTTATTAAGAAAAAATAATTATAAAAAATATATTTTCAAATTATCTATAGGAGGTTATAAATGGTCAATTTAAATAATGAAATTGCAATTAAAACCAGAATGAAATATAAATAATCTTTCCCATTCTTCCAATAAATACAATTTTTATTCGTGAAATTTTACGTAGGGAATGGTTTGAAACCCTTCCCTACAAAATATAATAAAATATCTTTATTTCTTGTTTTTATCATCTTTTAGCACTTTGCTAAGTGAAAAAATTGTTAAGGAAATGATAAATCCCCAAGCAATTGTAATAAAAATCCAACCATTTACAGACATTTATTCCTCCATCATTTTTTGTGCTTGACGATCTTTATTTCGTTTCCAAGCAAAGTGAATTAAAACAGATAAAATTACCATCAATCCAATCATTAATCCGCGTGAGAGCCAACGATATGGAACTTGTTCGGGATTTATTCCATCCATTAGCAATATTGGAATAGCATCTTGAATTGTCCATACAATCAATATTACTAATAAATAAGTAGGAGTGATATATTTAATAATAAAATAATATACTTTTGGGATTTTAATTAAAGCACCTTTGTTTAATTCCTGCCAGCCTTTATCCATACCGAATATCCAAGCAAATACAACGACTTCGATTAAAGCAATGATAACCAACATAAATGTTCCGCTCCAGTAGTCCATTTCGTCTAAGAAGCCAAATTGGAAGAAGAACACAACTAAATTAACTGCTGCAAAGGTTCCGAGACCAACAATCGTTGCGGCTTTTTTCTTAGATACATTAAATTGCTCCTCGATGAATGAAATCAAAGGCTGTGCCATAGCCACCGAAGAAGTAATTCCTGCAATGAAGAGTAATAAGAACCATAAAAAGCCTAAGAACTGCCCAAATGGAAGATGTTGAAAGATAAGTGGTAATGATACAAATCCAAGATTGAACGAACCACCAGCGGCAATCTCTTGTGTTTGGGTTAATCCAAAGAAAGCAACAGCAATTGGAATGGCAATCGAACCACCAAGAATAACTTCTGCAAATTCGTTTAATGAGGAAGTGGCAACGCTTCCAAGAGCAATATCGTCTTTCTCTTTTAGATAACTTGCATAAGCCGATAGAGTTCCCATACCAACGCTTAGAGTGAAAAAGATTTGCCCTGCAGCCGCAAGCCAAACTTTTGCATTTCCTAATTGTGAAAAATCAGGTTGCCAAATATATTTAAAACCAGCCATTACATTCCAATCGGGATGATTAACTGGGTCGGGAGTTCCTACGAAGAACACAGCAATCATTATGATAAATGCAAAAATAAATAATGCAGGCATTGCAATCAATGCTAATTTTTCAATACCTTTATTAATACCTCGATAAAGGAAATAGAAATTTAATCCAAATGTAACCAATAAAAAACCATAAGCAGTCCAAATTGAACTAAAATAACTTGTATTCAAACCTTGATAACTTGTTAAGAAATTCTGCATTTCTCCAAAAGACTCCAGTCCAAAATAAGATTGTGTAATTGAGAAAAAGCTATATCCCAAGCTCCAAGATTCAATATAAGTATAGTAAATTAATATTGCAATCGAAGAAAATAGTCCAAACATACCAAAGTACTTTGCAACTTTGTTCTTCCACATCACATCAAACATACCTGGCAAACTACCGTGGTTGTATTTGCCTCCATAACGCCCAATAGACCATTCCACCATCATTAATGGAATGCCAAGTAAAATAAATGCAATAAAATATGGAATCATAAACGATCCGCCACCATTTGTTGCAGCTTGCACAGGAAAACGTAAGAAGTTACCTAAACCAACTGCATTACCAGCCATTGCGAGCACTAATCCAAGCTTAGTGCCCCATTGTTCTCGTTTTTTAGTCATAATTTTTCAAATCTTAATAATAAATACATCAAATAATAAATACAAATTAAAGATTTTTTTCCATAAATAAATGAATATGATTCATTTTTTGTTAATTTAGTGGAAATTAATTTTCCTTAACAAAAAAAGAGTTCTTATGAGGAGTATTTTATTAACTTCTTTGGTAATTTTGATGAGTGTAAATATGGCATTCTCGTCAGGTTTCCAAATTAACGACCAATCTGCCCGTTCAGTTGGAATGGGTTTCTCGACCGTTGCTACTTCTAAAGATGCATCGGCTATTTTCTATAATCCTGCAAATATTACATTTCAACAAGATATGTTAAACTTTTCTGCAGGGGCAAGCTACATTATGCCAGGAAGTAAATTCACTGGTTTAACTACTATGAACCAAAACGAAACTACATCCTTAGAAACTTGGAATTTTATTATTCCTCACTTCTATGCTAATTGGAAAACTCCAGTTAATAATCTTCATCTTGGTTTGGGCGTGTTTGTTCCATTCGGTCTTGGCACTCAGTGGCCCGAAGATTGGTACGGACGTCATTCCGCTAAGAAAACTTATCTTGAAGCTTTGGAGATTAATCCCGTTTTAGCTTATCAATTTAAAGTTGCTAATATGCCTGTGTCTGTTGCTGCTGGATTTGGATATGTTATGGGTAAAGTGGAATTAGAAAAGAATCTTACTACTTTTTCTCCCGAACCTGTCCTAAATCTTAAGGGCGATGGCACTGCTACTACTTACAACTTTGGTCTTACCATCAAGCCAACTCCAAATATGTCTATCGGTGCTTCATACCGCCATAATATTGATATGGACTTTGAAGGCGACACAAAGTATGAAAATACTGCTGGTCTCGAAGCTCTATTTGTTGAAGGTCCCGGTTCTGCTAATATCAATTTCCCTAACGACCTTAGAGTTGGCATTTCATATAATGTTACTCCAAGTTTCTTAATTGAAGCTGGAATTAACTATGTTGGTTGGTCTTCTTACGATACTCTTGCTATTACTTTTGATAAAGGTCCTGGCAAACCAACTGCTCCTTATACTTCTGCTCAACCTCGCTTGTATAATAATGTGATTGCTTACCGTCTCGGTGCTGAATATCGTCTTGGTGGCGTTTGCGTTCGCGGTGGTTTTTATTACGACCCAATCCCTGTTGATCCTGTAAATGTTGAACCTGTTCTTCCAGAGTCTGATAGATTTGGTTTTTCTACTGGTTTTGGTCTCGAACTTGCTAAAGATTTGAAGTTTGACCTTGGTTATCTCTTCATTTATGGTACTCAAACTGATGTTATTGGAAATAAAAACGGCTTTGATGGCTATTATAATAGCTGGGCTAATGTTGTTAGTTTAACTTTATCTTATCAATTGAAATAAGGAGAAAATTCAATGAGATATTCAAATAATATTATCAAAAATATATCTAAATTATTTATTCTGGGTTTAATTTTTATTGCTTTCGCTTGCGATCCTAACATTGAAAATCCCCAAGGCACTGGTAATCTCGGCACTCTTGTTCCAGAAGGTACTCAACTTGTTTATGTTTCTATTGGTAATTCGCTTACAGCTGGATACCAAGACGGCGCAGTTTATGGTTCCGCTCAACAATTTAGCTTTCCTAATCTTTTAGCTAAGCAATTAGGCATTACTTCTTTTGTTCAGCCCGCTGTTCCTGAAGATGGCATCGGCGAACGTATGACTTTTGGTGGGTTTACTGCCACTGGCTCTCCAATAATTAATCGTTCTGCTCTAAAAATTTCCACTCCGACTAATGCAAGCCATGCTAAACCTTACAATAATCTTGGAATCCCCGGTTCAATTGCTAATGATTTGATTGATGAGAGTGATTTTGCTACTCGTAGTCAAACTCGTGCCAATCCTTTTTATCATGCTTTCCTTAGAAGTAATGCTTTGGGTGCTTCAATGATTAAACAAGCCATTGCATTGCAACCTAATTTAGTTTCAATGTGGATTGGCAACAATGATGTGCTTGGTTATGCTACTTCAGGTGGTACTATTTCCACTGTTGGTATGCCTGATAATCCTATTCCAACTCCTGCTGCTGCTATTTCTCAAATTCTCGGTGGCGGAGTACAAGCTATGATTACTGCTCTTCCTAATGTCAAAATTTTACTTTTAACTATTCCTAATGTTATGGGCACTCCGTTCTTTAATGTTATTCCTTGGAACGCTTTAGTGCTTACTGAACAAGCAAAAGTTGATGCTCTTAACGCTGCTTATCGTACTTTAGGTTATACATTTAAAATTGGACAAAATGGATTTATTGCTGAAAGTCCTACAGGTACTATGAAAATGAAACAACTTACTGCTAACGATAAAATTGTTCTCACTATTCCTCAAGATAGTCTTAAAGCAGGCTGGGGAACTTCAAAACCTATTCCAAATAGATATGTTTTAGATACTGAAGAACAAAAAATAGTTGCCGAAGCTGTTGCTGGATATAATCAAGCAATTAATACTATCGCTGGAATGTATCCTAATAATATTACAGTAGTTGATATGAATGCTGTATTTGCTATATTAATGAATAATGGTTATGATATTCCTGGTTCATCACATCTTACTCCTGCATATATTTCTGGTGAATTCTTTAGTTTAGATGGTATTCATCCAAATTCTAAAGGTTATGGAGTTATTGCTAATGAAATTATCAAAGTTATTAATGCAAAATTTGGTGCAGATATTCCTTTTGTATTCGTACAGAACCTTCCAGCAATTATAGTTCATAAATAAATGTAAATTATATTTAGTTTAATAATATATTGTTCAAGGCTGTCTTTTCTAAGATAGCCTTTTTTTTATTTATCATATAATAAATTAATAATATTTATTGATAATAAACAAATAGCTTTATGTTATAGCTTATAAGTATAAGTATATATTAATTAATCACGTGGTTATATTATATTTACTAATAAAATATTCCTACAATCAAATGTTTTTGCTCTTCAATCAAATGTTTTTGCTCTTCGATCAAATGTTTTTACTCTTCGATCAAATGATTTTGCTCTTCGATCAAATGATTTTGCTCTTCGACTTAATGTTTTTACTCTTCGACTTAATGTTTTTACTCTTCGACTTAATGTTTTTGCTCTTCGATCAAATGTTTTTACTCTTCGACTTAATGATTTAACTCTTCTAACAAATGTTTTAACTCTTCTAACAAATGTTTTTACTCTTTGATTATGAATAAATTATAAAATAATAATAAATATATTTATAATAATTAAT
>DYPF01000098.1:0-3990 GCA_020720105.1 Chloroherpeton thalassium | reverse complement strand
TCTTTGATTATGAATAAATTATAAAATAATAATAAATATATTTATAATAATTAATAATAAATGTTCTGTAATAAAAAAAATCCTGTAAGTTTTGAATTTACAGGATTAATTAATATAAACTTAATTGTGTTATTTCTTTGGATATGGTGGTGTAGTCTTAGGCAATTGTTGTTTCTTGTTAGTTTTAATATCTTGAAGAATAACTTCAATAGCTTTATCTAATTGTTCATCAACGCCAATCCATTCTTTGTGTGGATCGTTCTCGATTTCTATATCGGGAGTCATTCCTACATCTTCTAATATCCAAGTTTTATCTGCTCCGAAGTTAGCAAATTCAGGTTTAGTCATAGTCGAACCATCAGTAAAAGGCAATGAACCACGAATACCAATCACACCGCCCCAAGAGCGTTTACCGATAATTTTACCAAGTCCATATTTCTTGAATTGATAAGGGAATAAATCTCCATCGGACATAGATTGTTGATTGATCAAACAAACCAAAGGACCAGGCATAGTAGCATCGGGAGTTCCATTGATAACTTCAGAATTGCGAGCATTTTTAGCAACCGCAAATTCACGGCGTAATCTTTCGATAACTAATGGGCTAACATTTCCGCCACCATTATAGCGGTCGTCAATGATAAGTCCTTCTTTCTTAAGTTGCGGATAGAAGTACTTGACGAACTCCAAAAGACCATTATCAAATCCCATATCAGGAATGTGAATATAGCCAATTCTGCCATTAGTTGCTTTTTCAACATATCGCCTATTATTCTCAACCCAATTCATATAGATAAGAGTTTCTTCGTTACCAATAGTTTTAACCCAAATATTACGAGCTCCGTCTGTGCTTGGTTTTGAATTAACTGTTAATTTAACAAATTGATTTACTTTATTGTTCAATGCTTTGTTTGGATGATTTAATTTGCTAAGAGGTTCATCGTCAATTGCAATGATGTAATCACCAACTTTCACATTCAAACCTGGCTCTGTTAAAGGAGAGTATGTTTCGGGATCCCAATTCTTTCCTTCAAATATCTTTTCAATTTTGTAGAAACCAGAATTATCTAATGAATATCGAGCACCCAATAAGCCGATTTTAACGACTGGAAGTTTAGGCATATCGCCACCGCCAACATAAGCGTGACCTATATCCAATTCACCAATCATTTCGCCAATCAAGAAAGTTAAATCAAAACGAGAATTAACAAAAGGTAAAAGTTTGGAGTATTTTTCTTTGACTGCTTTCCAGTCCACTCCGTGCATATTTGGATCGTACAAGAAGTATTTCATTTGTCTCCAAGCTTCGTTAAAGATTTGAGACCATTCTTCTTTTTTGTCTAAATACATTTCCATATTTTCGGTTGCGATCTTTCCACCTTTAATGTCAACTTTCTTGCCTAAATCAGTGATATAATAGTTGCCGTCTTTAGCAACTAAGATTTTTTTACCATCGGCAGAAATAGCAAATCTGGAGAAGTCGCCAACTTGTTCTTCCTTTTTTTCTTTAATGTCAAATGAATAAAATGAAGCAGTTGCTCCGGAAGAATATCTTGCATAATAGATTTTTCCGTTGAATACATTTAAACCATAGTAACCGCCATTAGGAGTTGGAATTTCGAATAATCTATCTTGCAATCCAGCTAAATCAATTTTAATGGTATTATCAACTTCGGCATCTTTATCTTTGGAATCTTTATCTTTTGCTTTTTTATCTGCTTTTTCTTCTTTCTTGTCGGGAGATACAATTAAATCAGATTCGTATTTAGCTAATGGATTTTGGTCTGTATTATTCAGAACTAATCCATAGATATTTTCCATATCTTCGAATAAGTAATTATATTCAAATTCTCCAACTTTACCTTGGAAGTGACGACTGGAAACAAAGAATAAATATTTTCCATCTGGATCCCAAGTTGGTTGAGAAGAATTGTAAAATTCTGAAGTAATCTTATGGGTTTTGCCATCTGCAATATTATACAAATGAATTTGATTAAATTCATTATCTCCAGCATCAACATAAGTTATCCATTTGGAATCAGGTGAAAATCCAAAACTTCTGATTTCCCAAGTTTTTGAATGAGCAATGGTTTTAGATTTCTTTGCGGAAATATCTATCAAATATAAGTTCATTTCTTTATCAGAATTGAGTAAGAATTTGCTATCAGGCGACCAGTCTAATTCAAATCTGTAAGATTTAGCATCGTTTGTTAATTGAGTTAATCCACTTCCATCTGGTTTAATTAAGTATACTTCATCTTCACCAGATTTATCGGAAATGAAAGCAATCCATTCGCCATCTGGAGACCATCTTGGATTTCTATCGTGAACACCAACGCTTTTTGTAATGTTAATAACATTTCCTTTTTCGGCTGGAACGATAAATAAATCGCCACGAGCGGCAAATAATGCTGCATTTCCTTTTGGAGAAATTTCCGAACCAGCGATAAAGTTCTTAACGGATTCAATTTCGGGACGTGCACTTGCAAAATCTTCAGAAATCATTATTGGCACTTTATTAACTTGATCGTTTGCTAAATCAACTAAATAAACAGCGCCACCAGCGGTGAATGAAATGTGTTTTGCACCTAATGAAGGGAATTTCACATCATAATCAGTAAAGTTTGTAATTTTTTTTGTTTGCTTTGTAGATAAATCATAAACAAATAAGTTCATTACTCTATCTCTGTCGGACATAAAGTAAATTTTATTACCAGCCCACATTGGAATAATATCTTGTGCTGGATTGTTTGTAATGTTTTCTACATTATTTGTCTTGAAATCATAAATCCAAATATCGTCTGCTTGACCACCACTATATCTTTTCCAAGTACGGAATTCACGAAAAATGCGGTTATAAGCAAGTTTGGTTTCGTCTGGTGAATATGATGCAAAGCCACCTTTTGGCAATGGTAGCATTTCTGGCATTGAAGCATCACTTGCAACAGTGTATAAGTTGCCAACTAATGAATTCCAAGTATCTTGGCGACCACGATAAAGAATCTTTTTGCCATCTTTGGTCCATTGCATAATGATTTTGTCAGGACCCATACGGTCTGGTAAGCCAGGTAAATCCACTCCATAAGTTACGCGGAATGGCTGACCACCATAATTAGGAACTGTGTAAATATCTGTATTTCCATCATAATTGCCAATAAAAGCAATTGATTTGCCATTTGGTGAGAAGCGTGGGAATTGTTCAATTCCGAGTGAAGTGGTAATTCTACGAGCTAATCCACCATTAAGTGGCACAACAAAAACATCACCACCATAAATGAAAGTGATTTCGGTATCCGATGTATTAGGATACATCATAAGCATTGCTTCTGTTTGAGCATTAGTATTTGAAGTGAAAAACAATCCAAGAACTAATAAAAACAGAAAAGATTTTAAGAATTTCATAAAACTCCATTTTTTTTGATTAATAACGGCATAATTATTGATATATTTTTTATAAATAAATTTCAAGTTTTTGTAATTTTAAATTGGGGGAAAAATGCAATTTTCAATAAACAATATCAAAGAACGATTGAAAGAAAAATCTGATAAAATAATCCGTACATTATTTAATGTATTAAACGGATTTATGCTTCTTTTTGTTACACTTCTGGTAATGTCTTTTACAAATAGAGTGATAATTTCTCCACCTATTGATTCTCAATTAGAAGAAAATATTGAGAAACTGAACAATCTCGAAGTGATACAAGTTTCAGTTTTAAATTCAACAACTATAAATGGATTAGCAAATAAAGCTCGTAATTATATGCAATTACGCAACTTCGATGTAGTTGAAATAGGAAACTTTCAAGAGCAAGCCCCAAAATCAATGATAATTGATAGAATGGGAGATTTTGCATCAGCTAAGAAAGTAGCAAAAGTATTTGGCATTGCAGACTCACTTATTGTAACCGAGATTGATTCTTCATTATTTGTGAGAACTTCCATAGTAATAGGACAAGATTATCCAAAATTACCATTTTTCAATCAATA
>DYPF01000386.1 GCA_020720105.1 Chloroherpeton thalassium | reverse complement strand
ATAAATTAAAATATTATTTTCCGGTATTGAAAAATTTAATCGGTCAGTACTGATTGATAATATAAAACACTCTTAAAAACGACTTCTCAAAATAAAAGCATGAAAAAAAATCTGTCACTCTGAACATAATTTGTTTCGCTGAAAAAAATTCATGCTCTAATTGATATTCCGAAATAAGTTTGGAATGACAGATTTATATGTAAGATTTATAAATTATAATTTTACAACTAATATAATATTAACAACTTATTAATTTATTTACAGATGAAAAATAAATTAGGCTAAATTAAAAATAAGCCCCCAACAAATAATTGATAAATAGTTAGAAAGCACGCATTGCTCTTACAAAGTAAGTTTCATCTTTGTCAGCGTAATTGAATTGGAAATTATTTAAAATGACATAATAAGCCCCTAGCGCATTGATATCCCATTCTGTAGATGTCCAATACGGTGCACCGGAAAGAGGAGTTATCGTTGGATTTTCGTCTATTACATTTGAAATTTCAGTCAAACCATGATACACATTAGCCATTTCAGCATAACCGGGTAAATACCAATCATCAAACACTCCGGTTCCGTAATCAGCATTAATATAGTCGGCACAAAGTTTTGCAGCACTGCTTATATGTTGGGCGTTATTTATTATGGCTGTTGTATTGCTTGCACCATCCCAGTCATTGGTACCTGCCATATACCACATTGTAATAACATCAACCCATACATAGCCGGTACTGATATCAACCAAGCTTAATATTGTTCCGTGTTGTCTCGTATCATCCACCCAACATACAATGCCGCCGCCGAAGAGTTCACCTAAATAGTGCTCACCTGATGCAGTTGTTTTTGCATACTGAGCGTACGGTACACTCAACAATTGACTTATTTCTGTAATAGAGTAACTTGTACCTCCGTTAGGGTCGGTTTGGGTTTTAACAAAATAGGGACCATCTCCCCAATCAATAGTAGCAAAATTTCCGCTTACAATTGTTCCACCGCCGATTACGATACTTACTAAACCATTTGCATTTGTTACTGTAGTATGAGTTTCGATATATACAGGTGTACCGCTCGAAGAGCCTTGCAATATACTTATTCTCATTCTTACAGTTTGAGACTTAACAAGAATGTTATCAGCATCGCGGATAACAGTCTGATAGCTCATCATTTCAGGTGATTGAGCAAACAACGATATGATAATCATCAAATTTGATATTGTTAAAATTATTCTTTTCATTTTTATTATTTATTTATTAATTAATTAACTTTTTTTATTGTTAGAATATTTACTAACCGGCATGTCTTCGAATATTTCCTTAGTGTTTACAATGCAATCAGCCAAATTTTGTTTCTCGACTATCTTATAGTTGCGAGTAAGGTATCGAAAATATACGATTTTTATGTTTAAAAACAATTAAATTAATTGATGTTTTGCATTTGAGCAATTTGCGGTGATTTCTTTTTTTCTTTCAATAACTGCGGTATATGCTTTAAAATGCAATGTAACCTTTAATCTCAATTCCAAAATTGCATCTTTTTTTATCATCCTCAAATATTTACATCAACATACCGGCTAAATAACTAATTCTTAATGATTTTAAATGTTTTTATTTCTTTATTAGTTTTTAATACTTTTACAAAATATGTTGCCGAAACAAGATTGCACATACTAATGCTTGTTTGCACTCCGTTGATTTTTTCATTTTGCAAAAGTGTACCCTGCATATTATACAGTTGATAGCTTA
>DYPF01000385.1 GCA_020720105.1 Chloroherpeton thalassium | reverse complement strand
CCAACGAATAGCTATATGCGGCGTTGCTCTTTTTTGTGGGATTAGAAAGCAAGACGTTCGGATCACAGAAAAAGTTTCACACTTGCACAAAATTTCAAGTTTGCATGTATGCCCACAAAAAAAGCAATGAACGTATATAGCGTGTTACCGGTATTATTCATCCTTCTCTAAATTGTGGTCATTCGTTTTCATTTAATTCATCAGGAATTTTATCTGGATCACGCCTATTGTCATAAAAGCGAACGATATAAATTTCTTTTGCATCTTCGTTAATTTGATAATACATTGATACCTGTTTCACAACAACGCAACGCCTTACATTTTCGCGATATTCTGTTAAGGGATAAATTGTTGGTATTGTCGAAATTAAATCAATAGTCTGTAAAACAGTCTTTTTAAATTTCTTTGCTGAATTTCTCCCCCAATTATCTATTAAATAATCAATTATCTGAATTAAATCATCTTTTGATCTCTCAGACCATTTTACTTTATATGCCACGTTTATAAGTCTTTATAACGTTTGTTAATCTCTTTTAAAACTTGTTGATGCGTTAACAAATTTCCTGATTTAATGTCATTCAAGCCTTCATCAATGGCATCTTGTTCTGATTTACTTATAGTTGTCCACCAATCATCTTTTGAATTAATAATCAGATTTTCAATTGCATCAAGCAAATCAATATTATGAACTTGCGCAATTATCGAAATTAATTGAATTTTTTTTGTTTCAATCAAGTCTATGTCCTTTTTAACTGTTGTTATCATTTCAATTTGTTTTTTACAAATTTACAACAAATAAATTTTAATAAAAATAATTGCAGCGAAGCTGCAATTATTCTTATTAAAGTCTGGTTTGAAGTGGAGTAATTCTAATATGATTATATTATATGTCAGATATTCAGACAGATATAGCTTCAATATTTATACTATCTTTCAAGTATCACTTGTTAAATCTTTTTTTTACTATTTTTTGTAAATCCTCTATTTTCATTGCTGGTCTTGTCAGATGAATTACTGAATGACAATTTGCACATACAGGTATAAGATCTCTTACTGGATCAACTTCATATTCACCACTTAATTCAGATAATGGAACTATATGATGAACCAGAATGTATCCTTCGGCTATATTTCCGTATACTTCCTGAAAATCGAATTCACAGATCCTGCATTTTAACCCATAATGCTGTATACAGTTCCGTCTTGCTTCAGAATTACGTTCATACTTATTTACAAGTACCTGTGTCACTTTACCTTCTTTTAAAAGTTGATCTTCCTCAAAAATTAATATCTCAGTTGGTAATCTATCTGTAATTACCAACTGGTTTTTATCTGTAGAAACAACTTTTAAATTCTCCAAAGCCTGACAAAGTTCTTTATGCATTACCGATCCATATTTAGTATATGGACCAATATGTTCAAAAAATGCGTCTCTCTCTTGATTATGATCAATATAATATTTTGTTTCTACACCTTTTATTTGAGCAAAACGCTGTCCAATAGCGCCAATTTGACGATTTGCACCATTGAAAGATTTATAGTTAAGCAACTTAGCAAGTTCCTTTGCAGTGCAACTATGATTTGGAGAATAATATATCGCTTTTAATAATTCAATCTGTTTTAATGAAAGCGTTTTCAGTCCTTCAATATATTGTTCAATATTCATTTTTATTTTTTTTAATTACCGGTAACGGTTGAGGCTATGTGCAGTAAGGGATTGCGGGCTACTATCCTGTCCACCGA
>DYPF01000384.1 GCA_020720105.1 Chloroherpeton thalassium | reverse complement strand
AATTCAGAATTCAAATTTGAGGTTCTTGCTAAATACATTGAAATTGTTGATACAAATTTTCGAAGCTTAGCACAAAAACAAGTCAATATTTCATACACTGTAAGAAATTGGTTTATTGGTTACTATATTTTATCTTATGAACAAAAAGGAAAGGACAGAGCAGAGTATGGAACAAATATCATTGGAAATTTATCAAAACTACTAAAAGACAGAGGTTTGAAAGGATTTAGTATAACAAATTTAATGTTTTTAATATTTCAAAAATTAATAGTGAGACAAGAAGTGGAAAAGCACCAAGAATTAAGCGATTATCAGAGATATTGGGAGACTCATATTTTAATTACCTTGCTTCACTTGAAGATCTTGTTTTGTTAATGGATGAATCTCATCATTATCGAGCAACAAGAGGGCTTGAAGTTATAAACGAACTAAATCCAATATTAGGACTTGAAGTTACCGCGACACCTCAGATTGAAAGGGCAGGTGGATCAACAAAATTTAAGAATGTAGTTTATGAATATTCTTTGTCTAAAGCTATCAAAGATGGGTTTGTTAAAGAACCAGCTGTTGCAACAAGAAGGGATTTCGACCCTTCAAAATATACACCAGAAGATTTAGACAGAATCAAATTAGAGGATGGTATTCGTATTCACGAAGATACCAAAATTGCATTGGACATTTATTCAAGAGATACCAGAACTATACCAATAAAGCCATTTGTGCTTGTAGTTGCAAAAGATACAGTTCATGCTAAGAAATTGAAAGAACTTATTCAGTCTCAATCATTTTTCAAAGGATACTATTCTGATAAGGTAATGGAAATTCATTCCAACCAAAGTGGTTCAGAGAAAGATGATAATATTGCACAGTTAATATCACTCGAAAGTACCGAAAATAATATTGAAATTGTAATTCATGTGAATATGCTTAAGGAAGGATGGGACGTAACAAATCTTTATACAATTATTCCATTACGAACAGCTGCATCTCAAACATTAAGAGAGCAAACGATTGGGCGTGGTTTAAGGTTACCATTTGGCAAAAAAACAGGAGTTGATAAAGTAGATAAACTAACTATTGTAGCTCATGATAAATTTCAAGAAATTATCGATGCCGCAAACTTGCCAGATTCAATTATAAAATTAGAGAACATCATAACTATTGATGAGGAAGAAATTTTACTTCCAAAAGAAGTAATCACTTCTCATACTATTGTAGAAGCAAACTTTGAAATTGAACAAAAAATAATTGATGAAATACAAGAACCAGAAAATAAAATAAAAGCCCAAAATGGCTTAGAAATTAAAAAGTACATATATTCGGTTCTTCCTGATATGGCGAAAATAGTATCAAATATTAGTGAGCTCAAGGATGAGGAAATAAAAGAATTAGCACTTAAAAATATTAAAAATTATTTTGAAAAACAACAACAACATAACTTATTTAAAGATCAAGAGATTAAAGAAATCGAAGACAATTATGATTCTGTTGTTGATGATTTTGCAAAACATATAATTGAAATACCAAGAATAGTAATTCAACAAACAAACGATGTAAAGCACGGATTTAAAGGATTTGACCTTGATACTAAGAATTTAAATTATCAACCAGTTTCAGAAGAAATTCTTGTTAGAAAATTGAGGTACCAAGATAACCACACAGATATTATAATCGGTAAAGGAAGAATAACTCCTGTCGGGATCACCATATTGCTTTCCCATCATTTACAATAATTGACATAAATAT
>DYPF01000097.1 GCA_020720105.1 Chloroherpeton thalassium | reverse complement strand
TATTACAAAATGTGTGATTTTTATCAGAACCTCCCCCTAACCCCCTCACAGAGGGGGAATTTTTATTTCAGAGACTACCCCTTGGGTGGGGATGACAGCAGGATTAAGTTGTGAAGTAGTCTCTTTTTCCTTATATTTATGGAGATAGTGTATATAAATTTCAATATGTGGAAAAATATTTACACATTTATTTGCATTTCTCGTTTTTTTTTACTAATTTTGTACTATTAATTGTAAACTGGTTATAAAATTGACATTCCACTGGAGGATAAGTGAAAATTTTGAAGATGTTGCCGTTGAAAACCTAAGTAAGTCTCTTAAAGTACCCCGAAGCCTTGCAAAAGTGCTGATTAACCGAGGATTAACAGAAGATACTCAAGCTCGTAACTATTTGTATCCATCATTAAAGGATTTATACGATCCATTTATAATGGCGGATATGGAAAAGACAGTTGATAGGATCATTAAAGCTGTTAAGAATCAAGAGATTGTATGGGTACACGGAGATTATGATGCTGACGGAACATCTAGCGTTGCTATGCTTGTAGACTTTATACGAAGCATTGGCGGACGCGCTTATTACTATATCCCTGATAGATTTACAGAAGGCTTTGGGCTTTCTGAAGCAAGCATCACAAAAGCAAGAAACATTTCCTCCACTCTCGTAATTAGCGTTGATGTAGGTATTACTGCATTCAAGCCTGCTATTTTAGCCAAGCAATTTGGTATTGACCTAATTATTTGCGACCACCACGAACCTAACGAAACAGAACCCGAAGCATACAGTATTTTAGATCCACTAAGAAAAATTTGCAAATATCCCTTCAAAAGTTTATCAGCAAGCGGTGTTGCGTTTAAGTTAATACAAGCAATTGGCGAAAAACTTCACTTAGGTGATTCAGTATATTCATATTTGGATTTAGTTGCTATTGCATCAATTTCCGATATGGTGCCAATGATAGACGAAAACCGTGTTTTTGTTCATTATGGAGTTAAACAAATTAACGAGAATCCTCGTCCAGGTATTCGTGGTTTGCTTTATTGCACTGGACTGGAAAAAGGCGAAGTATTATCTACAAATATCGTTTATGCTATGGCACCACTAATTAATGCGGCTGGTAGGCTGGGCGATGCTAATCGCTCTGTTGATATGCTATTGCAAAAAGACGTGAATTCTGCATTCCGTATTGCTCAAGAATTGGAAGAAGAAAACCGAAGAAGAAGATTAATCGACCAACAAGTTTTTGACGAAGCATTGCCAATGGCAGAAGAAACTCTAAGATTTGGCAATCATCGTTCTCTTGTTTTGCATAATAGTTCCTGGCATGCAGGAGTTATCGGCATTGTTGCTTCGCGACTTGTAGAAAAATTCAAAGTTCCAACAATAATGCTCACAACAATCGATGGAATGGCAAAAGGTTCTGCACGCAGTATCAGCAATTTCGACATTTATTCTGCACTTAAAACAAATGATAGATTCTTGACAGAATATGGTGGTCATCGTCATGCTGCCGGATTGACACTTAAAGTTGAAGACGTTCCAGAGTTCAGAGGCATTATCGACAATATAGCAATGAACCAGATTACCGATGAAATGCTCAAGCCCGAAATTAATGTTGATTGCGAAATGAATTTTAATGAATTATCGCCACAATTGCTAAATACATTGAATTTAATGTCGCCATTTGGTTTTTACAATGAGCGTCCTATGTTTGTTGCCCGCAATGTTAAAACACTGAATGGACTTAAATTTATTGGAAATAGCACATTCAAATTCCGAGCAATTCAAAATAATTTTGTTATCGATGCAATTGCTCCAATGTTAGGCAGCAAAGCCCACATGTTACGAAATGGACAATCCTTTTCAGTTATTTATACAATAGATGGAATTGGACAAGGAGCAATAAAATTCCCGCAAATTAACATTCGTGATATAGCTCCAAATGATTGATGACTTTTCTTGCGAAATTTCTAACAATTACTTAGATAAAATTCGGCAAGTCTATTCACAACAAATAGATAATTCGGATAAATTAAAACAGATTACTTCTGATTTTTTTAAATTTTTAAGAAAAATTACAGAAAAGTCAAATCAGGCGTTTCCTACATCTTTTTCTCGAATTTCGTATCTAATTGAAAAATACAATCTTGATGCTGATATTACTTTAATAAAAAAAATAAGTAAGACTAAATACATTCCCAAAAATAGAATTACTCTATCAATTGTAGATGATGTTTATGACGAAATATTAGATTTTCTTGCATTATTCTCAAATATTGAAAATAAGAATCATACCAAAAAGCAAATTTCAATTTCTGAACAAAATACAAATTTCAATTCAGAAAGAGGAAACATATCAGAACAACAAACTTTATTTGCATTTCAGAATATTGAAAAAAATAATATTGATAATCAAGAAGAAATAAGTCTTGTTTGCAAAAACGAATATTTGGAAAAAATAACAATCAAATTACATCGTAAATTCCATTATTTACAAAGTTTACCCAATTATCCAACAGTTATCGCATTTACAGGACTTAAGCAAGTAACTGAAATTAAAGGCACTTATCTTTGTGATGAAAATTGTATAGTTGTAGTTGAACCTGGCTATTTAGTTGATATTACCGAAATTGTACATTGTTTTCAGCAAAAGAAAATTGATCCTTATTATTATTTTGAAAATCTTCTAAAATACGATGAAACAAATTTGAGTTTGGTACTGGGTTCAGTGGTAAATTCTCTATTTGATTTGTTAATTGTTAATCCAGCAATTGATTTCGAAACTGCATTTTCGGTTGCTATCAAGCAAAAACCTTTGAATGTAGTAACTTCTCTTGTAAGCGAAACACAAAAAAGATTGCTTACTCCCCAAACAAGGAATATTCAGCCGAATTCTTTAAAGAATGTTAGCGAAGAATTTAAAATGAAGGCAGAATTGCATTATTCGAACCTAAAGAATATTATCACAAAACTCGAGGGCGACTTCAATTTTATTGAGCCAACTTTTATTTCGGAGAAATATGGATTACAAGGAAGATTGGATTTGCTGACGATTTCGGACAAACTAAACACCAAAGATGTTGTGGAATTGAAGTCGGGCAAGCCTCCCAAGGGAAATATTAAGTATCTAATTGATAATAAATTAATGTTTTTGAATGCTTGGATTGGTCATACAACACAAGCAAATGGCTACAATTTGATTTTGGAAGATGTGTTTGAAAATAGACGCGGAAATAGTTCAATATTATACTCTATTGACAACGAAAATCCAATAAGAAATGTAACTAACGACAAAAATATTAAGAATGAAATTATTGAATTACGCAATAAAGTTTTGATAATTATCAAAAATATAGTTTCAGATAAAATTCATTTAAATGATATATTAAAAAGAGTTGCTACTCTACCTAATTTTAACGACAAGGAAAATGAATTTCAAAAGTTTATTTCAAGTAATTTGAATAGGCAAATTATAGATTTTTTTGATGATTTATTTAAATTTATCATTCGCGAAGATTACATCAGTAAGTTGAAAAATAATATTATCCGAAGCGATAGCATTTACAATGACTTACGGATGAACATCGAATCGGAAAATTTCCAAATTGCAGAAGAATTAGAAATTGATTACGATAGAAGCGATTTGAATAATTCTTACATATACTTTCAACTCAAGCCCGAAGATTTCGAAGAAATAAATTTTAGAATTAGCGACCAAGTGATTATTTATCCTTCGGAATACAAATCAAAACCTACCAATTTCTTTATGTTGCGTGGGTATATTAGAACAATTGATTCAAACGAAATATTAATTTCACTATTAAGTAAATCCTACGATAAAAATTTCTTCGCAAAATATGAAAAGTGGAATATTGAGATAGACAACTCTGATTCTTTGGTTAAAAAACAATTTAAAGTTCTTGCCTTGCTGATTAAAACTGACGTTAATAAACAAAATATCTTAATTAATCCAAACAAAACTAAGTCGTCAGAAAACGAAATTCCACAATACGATTATTTAAATGAGAATCAATATAAATTAGTAAAAAATGCAATTAATCGCGAAAGTTTTTATTTAATCCAAGGACCTCCAGGAACAGGAAAAACTTCACGAATTATCCGAGCTATTACCGATTATTACTATAATAATAGCAAGAACATTTTGCTTTTGGCATATACAAATCGTGCAGTTGATGAGATTTGCGAAATGTTGGAGAAAATTCATCAAGATTTCCCATTTATCAGAATTGGCAGCAAAGAAATTGAGAATTTTACAGAAAAAACAATTTCGTATTATTCTGATATTTTATCAATTGGGCAGTTGCATAAGAAAATTTCTGAAACTCGCGTTTATGTTAGTACAGTTAGTTCTATCATAAATAATAATGATATTTTTCTTCTCAAAGAATTTGATTTGATAATATTAGACGAAGCAAGCCAAGTTTTGGACTCGCAGATAATTGGCATTCTTACAAAAGTTGAAAAGTTCATTTTAGTTGGCGATATTAAGCAACTTCCAGCTATCAGTTTGCAAAATTCACTCGGAGATGCTTCAAAAAATCAAGCAATTTCATTGTTCCAAAGAATGCAAACCCAATTAATCCAAAATAATTCAATTGAAATGTTCGAAAGTTTGTCCGACCAAGGACGGATGCACCAAACTATACAAGATTTGTCTAATTTATTAGCTTACGAGAATATATTACGACCTATTTCGGATAATCAAATTAATCAAAAATCACCCTATCTTTCACTGAGTCCCATACTTGACGAATTGTTCCAAAATAGGGTAATATTTATTGATGTTCCTATTGATAAAAAGACAAAACGCAATAAATTTGAAATTTCTTTGGTAGAAAAAATTATAAATGAATTTATTAATTTTCAATCTAAATTAATAACTTACGATTCTGTAGGTATTATTTCCCCATTCAAGCAACAATGTAGCGAAATTAGGAACAAAATTCCCCACGACTACTCTAAAAAAATTATCGTAGATACAGTAGAGCGATTTCAGGGTTCGGAACGAGACATCATAATTTATTCATTTGCATTGAATTATCAATTTATGATGGAAAAAATATCAAGTAATTTTGAATTTGATGGGAAAATTATTGACCGCAAGTTCAATGTAGCAATCACAAGAGCAAAAGAACATCTAATTTTGATAGGAAATCAAGAGATTTTAAACACCAATCCAATATATGCATCTACTATAAATTGGATAGAGAAAAACGGAAAAATCTATAATTTTGATGAATTTAACAAGATATTTTAATAGTAAAAGTAAATTTCAAAGAAATTTTCATAATTTTGATTGAATAAATCTAAAAATTAACTAAAAATGTTTTGCTAATTAGTTTTTTTTTCTTAATTTTGTATTCCTTAATTTAATTAGTTCTAGAAAACGGGGTCGTAGTTCAGCTGGTTAGAATGCCTGCCTGTCACGCAGGAGGTCGAGAGTTCGAGTCTCTTCGACCCCGCACAAGTTCTAAACAAAAAGGTAAAATGATGAATTTTACCTTTTTTTGTTTAAATTGGGTCTATAGCTCAGCTGGGAGAGTGCTTGAATGGCATTCAAGAGGTCAGGAGTTCGAACCTCCTTAGATCCACATCAATTTTAGCAATTATTTATTTTACAGATAATTGGTTGATAAAATTGGCAAATAAGATTTTTTTCTTAATTTTGTAATTCTGTAAAAGTAAATAGATAAATAAAATGGCAAAGAAAGAGCAAAGATTAATGATAACCTTGGAATGCACCGAAGCACGTGCATTAGGTTTAACACCTTCAAGATACACTACATTCAAGAATCGTCAGAATACTCCTGAAAGATTGGAATTGAAAAAGTACAATCCTTTCTTAAGAAGAGTAACAGTGCACAAAGAAATTAAATAATTTCTACAAAATTTGATTTTTCTGAAATAGAAATTTCCATAAAAAAACTCCTGATAATATCAAGAGTTTTTTTTGCTTTTTGATAAAAATAATGCTACCACTATCAATTTGAAAATTTGAGATGGTTCTGATAAAATTTCCTCATATAATATTTTTTTTACTCAAAACGTAATTTTTTTCCTGATTGATGTATTTTATAATATAGAATTTTATATTTTTCTGTAATTTAGTGAAAAGAAAGATTGCAAAAGCAAAAAAAATACAGAAATGAGAGATGAAAATAACATTTTAAATAAAATATCTATCAGGAAAGAATATGAAAAAAAAACAACCCAAAGTTTATGCTTTGGGTTGAGAGTTTATTAAATCTTTGAGATGTTTGTCAATCTTCAATATTATGGATTTATTTGTTTTCACTTGGTTGTAATACACTGCCAAAACCATTGATAATAATTTCGGGAGTATCCTTGCTACTTGTTTCAAATTTTACATTTGCTTGAAAT
This sequence comes from Chloroherpeton thalassium, assembly GCA_020720105.1. GTDB lineage: Bacteria > Bacteroidota > Ignavibacteria > Kapaibacteriales > UBA2268 > GWF2-33-9. The sequence continues at coordinate 3,343 of DYPF01000097.1, read as the reverse complement.
CTACCAGGAATCTGAGGAATCATTATTGCTTCTAAAGTAAAATCACTATTTGCTTTAAGTTCATCTCCTTCTTTGATGTTCAATTTTAAATCATTTGGATAGATATCAACTTTAGTAATTTTGATTGGCTCGTTGGTGGAATTTGTGATAATAATCTTGGAAAGAGTTTCTTTTCCAACAGACATATTTGCAAAATTGAAATACTGAGGGAAAAGTGAAATTGGCTTAATAACATAAGTTTTTAACCAAATTGTCTTCTGAGCAGCCGATGGATCATTTGAACGAACATCAATCGTCTTCTGTACTTTGCCAGAATAAGTGGAGATATTTAATGTTATATAAATGCTGGCAGTATCGTTTGGAGCAATTTCTGATTTAGAGATTGGTGCGGTTGTACATCCACAAGTTGGATTAACTGAATAGATTTTTAAGGGCATATCCCCTGCGTTTTTAACTACTAAAGTTGTCGTAAGTTTCTGTTGAGTGGATTTGGTTTCGCCCCAATCATAAGTATCGCCACCTACAATTTCTATCTTGGGTTGAGCGAAAGCTCCAATTGTCAAAGCAAAGAATGCGATTAATAAAAAATATCTTTTCATATTTACCTAAAATTGTTTAATTTTACATATCTTTAAAACGTATAAAATAGAAAATAATTATTAAGAGAGTTGAATTATGTTTTCGTTGGAATTATCAGATATTCAAAAAACAATATTAGAAACAGCAAAGAAATTTGCAACTGAAGTGATTGCTCCAGGTGCAATCGAACGCGATATCAATCATGAATTTCCCAAAGAAATTCTCCGTCAATTAGGCGAATTGGGATTTATGGGCGTTACTGTTCCCGAAGAATACGATGGAGTGGGATTAGACACAATTAGTTATGTGCTTGCTTTACGCGAAATTGCAAAAGCTGATGCAGGCGTGGCAATTCCTGTATCGGTGCAAAATTCCCTTGTAAATTGGATTTTTTACAATTATGGCAATGACCATTTGAAAGAAAAATATCTTAAACCACTTGCACGTGGCGAAATGATTGGTGCTTATAGCCTTAGCGAACCCGAAGCAGGCAGTGATGCCAGAATGCTAACTACTCGTGCTGAATTTATTGATGGCAAATGGGTGATTAATGGCTTGAAAAATTGGGTTTCTACAGGCGTTAGTGCTGATATTTATGTTGTGTTTGCACAAACAAATCCCGACTTAGCTCATCGTGGAATCGCAGCTTTTGCAATAGAGAAAGGCACCCCTGGCTTTGAATCCTTAAAGAAGGAAGATAAAATGGGAATGCACTCAAGCGAAACTGTTTCATTAGCACTTACCAATGTGGAAGTGCCCGAAGAAAATGTAATAGGCAAAGTTGGCGAAGGTTTTTACATTGCAATGCGTGCTTTGAATGGCGGAAGAATTGGTATTGCTGCCCAAGCAGTAGGCATTGCTCAAGCTGCTCTTGAAAAATCCGTTCGATATGCAAAAGATCGTAAAACAATGGGCAAACCAATTTCTGAACATCAAATTATTCAATATAAATTATCGCAAATGAGTATGAAAATTTCTGCTGCCGAAATGTTAGTGTTCAAAGCAGCATATTTGCGTGATAGCAATGCCGACCATGCTCGTGCTGCATCAGAAGCGAAGTTATTTGCAACTACAATTGCAAATGAAGTAACTCGCGAAGCAGTTCAAATTCACGGTGGTTACGGTTACACTCGCGAATACGAAGTGGAAAGATTAATGAGAGATGCCAAAGTTACCGAAATATACGAAGGAACAAGCGAAATTCAATCTCTTGTGATTGCCCGAGAATTATTTAAAGAAATTGACTAAGGGGAACTATTAAAAATGTTATTCCCACAAAAGGAGAAATCTAAAAATCCTCAATTCCTAAAAATGAATTCGTGGGATAAAAAATGCCTACTCGAGGCTGTCTCATAAGTCCTAAATATTTCAAAATTGTCATTCCCGTGCAAACGGGAATCCACTGATAGTAAGGATTTTTGGATTCCCACTTTCGTGGGAATGACTGCAAAACTGACTTAGGAGACAGCCTCAAGCAAGTTTGATGTATTCTCATTTGTACAAGGATGACAAAATTTATTTTTTAAACACAATATATTAATTACTTTTTAAGGAGAATTTTTATGAAAAAATTTACAATTGTAATTGTAGCATTTTGGCTACTTTCAAATTTCGCATATTGCCAACAGTCTTTCAAAACTTTCTTACCAAAAGATGGCTTGGAAACTGCTTTGATGGAAGCTATGAATGCAGGACTTACAACGCCTCAACTTAAGCTTGTGGCTACTACTTCGCAGAATATTCCAAATGCACCCGAGCAATTGAAGCCAGAAATTGACCCAACAACCGGCAAATCTGCTGTGTGGCTTTATCAATTTATCGATAAAGATATTGATACACTTCAGGCATTCATTGGGGTTGTTAAGTTTTCGCTTTTTGGTTTTGAACAATTTATGGGACTTTCGATTGATATTAGCTTATTGAATATGATACCAAATTTACAAGGCACAATTCAGGAGTTTGATTGGAAGCAAACCGACGAAGTTTTCTCATCAATTTTGAATAATCAATCATTCAAAACGTTCGCTGCTGCTAATCCCAATTATAAATTTGCAAATTCCGCACTGGGTTTGAACACAATTAACCCTCTATATGAATTAAATAAGCCTTATTGGATCACTTTTATTGCCAAGGATACAGTACAAACTCCTAATTTTCCATTTACTTGTACTACTAATGCGTTAACAGGTTCTACTGAATGTATTGCATTAAATTCTGTTGATGATAACAATAATTCTGATGTCTCAATCTATCCAAATCCAGCAATAGATGCTGTTAATATTGTATTTAATTCTGATATTGGCAACCAAACTTCTATTTCTATAATTGATATTAATGGCAAAGAGATAATGAATTATCCAATTAATTCAAATGATAAGTTCAATTTATTGCATACATCTTTCTTGCCTAATGGAGAATATTTCCTTGTTATTCAAGGTAATACAACTATCGTTAAAAAATTCATCAAGGAAGGTAAATAGGTTGCTTTAGAAGTACTTCCCTTTACTTTAGATGTCCTATACTTTAAAAGTGTAGGACATTTGTTTATTATAGTTATATAAATTATACCTACAGATGTATATAATATTATCAACAAACTCCATCGGAAGATATTTTTACCTCATCGGAAGACGTATTTACCTCATCGGAAGACGTATTTACTTCATCGGAAGATATTTTTACTTCATCGGAAGATATTTTTACCTCATTGGAAGATATTTTTACTTCATCGGAAGATATTTTTACTTCATCGGAAGATATTTTT
>DYPF01000096.1 GCA_020720105.1 Chloroherpeton thalassium | reverse complement strand
GATTCCCGTTTGCACGGGAATGACAATATTGAAATATTTTGGACTTATGAGACAGACTCTCAGAATGACGATTTTTAGGACTGCTCCTACTTTAATTCAACATTGATATGTCGTTCAGCAAAATAAGAGGAACGCACCATAGGACCACTTTCGATAAAGCGAAATCCTTTTTGCAATCCAACTTCTTTATATTCAGCAAAAACATCGGGATGCACGTATTCCATAACTGGATAATGCTTTAAACTTGGCTGCAAGTATTGCCCAATTGTCAAAATTTTGCAATTCACTTTAAGTAAATCATCCATCAATTCAAATACTTCTTCTTTGGTTTCGCCCACTCCAACCATAATTCCCGATTTGGCAGTATGTCCCATTTTAGAAATATGTCCCAAAACCATTAGGCTTCTGTCATATTCAGCTTTACTACGTAATTTGGGAGTGATGTTGCGTACTGTCTCCAAATTATGCGAGACAACATCAGAGCCAGCCGAAAGTACTATATCCAATTTGTCAAAATCACCATTAAAATCTGGAATTAGACTTTCGATTGTAATTCCGGGATTTAATATCTTTACTTCCTGAATTGTTCTTGCCCAATGACTTGCTCCGTAATCTGGCAAATCGTCTCGGTCAACCGAAGTTAGCACACAATGCTTAAGTTTCATAAGATTGATTGACCGAGCAACTTTGATTGGCTCATTTTTGTCTAATGGAAGTGGATGACCAGCCTCGACATTACAGAATTTGCAATGACGAGTGCAAATATTGCCCATAATCATTATTGTTGCAGTACCGCGTGCCCAACATTCGTGTTTGTTTGGGCAATTGCCACTAACGCAAATAGTATGAACTTCGTTCTCTTCCAAAATTTTTGAAACAGACGCAAATTCATTATTATTGCTAATCTTTATTTTTAGCCAATCGGGTTTTCTTAATATCTTTTCGCGAACTTGCATTTTATCTTAGTTTTTATTGAAAATGGAATTAATTTTGTTTGATAAAACTAAAAATATAATTGACAAAATGATTGAAATCATAAATCCATAAGCACCTGCTTGAAATCCCTTGGAGCGATATTCCATCACAATTTTATGCTCGCCTTTGGGTAATTCAATTGCACGAACTGAATAATTTGCTTGATAAATTTCAGTTTCTTTGCCATCAATTGTGGCGATCCAATCTGGATAATAAATTTCAGCAAATACCATCATTGCATCTTTGTTGGAACTTGTTTTGTACTCAATTTTGCTTGGCGAGTAATTAGTGCAAACCACTTTTTGAATAAAATTACTATCGATTGAATTATATTTATTGATGGTTGGAATATTTGAGTGAAGCACTACTTCTTTGGAAATATCAATTGGATTTTCGTAAAAATACCCACGAGCATTTACTGTATCGTGATATTTAGCCTTAGTTACAAGCCAAGCCGCACCCAAGCGATTGGTATTCTCATAAAAAACAGGCATTCCTTGGGTGGAATCAATTTTAATATCATATTTTACATTAAGTAATTGGAAAGTGCCTTCCCAAGGAAATGGAATTGAAGCTAATTTCAGAACCAACGGATTGTATCCTTCCAGCATATAAATTTCCGAAATCAAACCTTGATTTCTTTGTGCTGCCATATACGATGGCGAATAAATGCGCGTTTTTACACGGTAAAAATCTTGGTGCGATTGTGGAGTAAGAAACTTCTGCATATCTGCATTAATTTCGTATTTCTGAGCAGGATTGATTTTGCTTTTAGTAAAATCGCTACCTTCAATATAAATATCTGCAAATATCAATATTGTTAAAATTATACCCAAAATTGTGGATGATATTTTGCCTTTAATTGCCAGATATATCGATGTAAATGTGAAAATTACAATTAATAAAACACTTGTTGAATTTATTGAATACTCCACAAATTGCTTTTCTATTCCCAAAAAAGATTGCAAACTTCCTGTAATTGCAAATATTACTAAAAGGAAGAATGCTCCAAAAAACACAAAAGTATAATTTAATACTTTGCGATTATTAATTTGTTGGAAAATATAATCGAAGAAAAAGCCCGAAAATAATGTCAATCCAAACATCGAGAAAGTGAACATTCTTACTGGATTACGGAATACTCCAAAGAACGGCAAATTATAAAATGCTTGATGAAGCACAAAATACTTACCAAATGAATAGAAAAGTCCGAATGCAATGATAAAAATCAAGAACCATTTGAATGAATCTTTTGGTACAACGAAAAGCCCGAATAATGCTAAAATTAATGGAATAATTCCAAAATAAATTGCAGTCTCCCAATAGTAATAATTCTTAACTTGCTGTTCCTTACCATCGTAAGTATCAGTATAATTAGTTGGATACTTTGTTTCGTTATCTGCATTATAATAACCAAATAGTTTTGGAAATGCCAAAGTTAAAACTTGTTTTAATTGGAGTGAATTTTCTGCTGATTTTTCGTAATTAGTTACAGAACGAACAGAATGTTTCGCTAATTCATTTGATGGAAATAATTGAATAGAATAAATTCCAACAGCAAGAAATAATGCCAACAACCCAAAAGTAATTTTTGATGTTACAATTTTATTGAACACTTTTTCTTTCATTATTGAAGCGACCACATCCCAAACAAGATAAAGTCCCAAAATCATCCCAAAATATAATGTTACTTGCGGATGTCCAGAAAGCATTGTAAAGCCAAGGATTAATCCAGCAATTGTCGTTAATTTAATATTTTGTTCGTCTAATCCTTTCTTAAAAAAGAAGAAAATCAACGGGAACCAAGTGAAATGATATACAATCATTGGGTGAATAATATGCAATAGAATTGGGAATGCAAAGGAATATGCAATTGCACTAAATACAGCACCCCAAAAGCTAATTTTCAGATACCTTGCAAATATGAAATAATTGATTTGAGCAATAAAGAAATGCAGTATTATCACAAATTGTAATACTCCAACAGGAATCATTCCATTATCGCCAACAAAAAGAGTAAGTAAGCGATTAATTGGATAAAAGAAACCAACCTGAATGTCAGCAAAGAACGGCATCCCACCTAACGAATAGGGATTCCAAAATGGAATAGTCCCATCAGCAAATTGCGATGCCGCAAAGGATTGAGTGGGCAATATATATTCTGCAAAATCTTCCCAAAAATAAAAATCGCCAAATAAATGTCCATTGAAGAACACAAGTGTAGTTACGGCAAAAATAATAATTGCCCAATAGATTGGCAAGTTTTTGGCAAGAGTGGTTCCTGTTTTGATATTTGCTGGAATCGAAGTATTTGACTTTATTTGGTTATCAGATGAAATTTGATTTTTTTCTTTTTTTGTTTTCATATTTTTATTCAAATTAATTCGTTTTTAAATTAATATCTTTTTTGGCAATCACAATAATAGATAATCCAAAAGGAAATCTCATAAACTTCATTAATTTACTTTCTGAAGCGAAAATTTTTGTAAAAAGTTTATTTACAAAATTAGGAACAACTTCGATAGCATATTCATTTTTCTTATCTACTTGAGTGATTATATCAATAAACCGCTTTAGCAATGCAATCGGGAAAAGTAAAGTATTGAAATAACTTGAATATTTGATAGTAAAACCAGATGATTTAAGTAAATTCACAATCTTTGCTTTTGTATAGCGGCGGTAATGTTTATGCACTTCGTCGTGGTAACTCCAGAGAAATTGATAAGCAGGCACCGATGCCACCAACCAAGAGCCATCAGGGAGAAAGTCAAATAATTGACGAGCAATATTCTTATCATCTTCGATATGCTCAATAACATCTAAAATTGTTGCCACTTTTATCTTGTATTTTTCATTTGGGAAGTCAGCAAGTTCGGTTAGATACACATCTTTTATGCCACGTTTCTTGCAGTATTCAGCGGCGAGTTCGGACTTGTCGAGGGCGATAACATTAAATTTTTCTGATAAAAATTTAGCCATTCCGCAAGTGCCACAGCCAATATCTATCACATATTCACTTTCGGAAATTGGAATATTCCTCTCAATCAAATCTCTTACTATTTGTCTTCTTGCCAAAAACCACCAGTAATTATCTTCTAATCGGTAATTTGTATGGTATGCGATATCTTTCATAAGCTAAAAAATGCTTTTGTCATTTTAAATTATATATTGAAATTTTAGTGTGATTTTTATTGTTTTAACAATACATTTAACTCATATTTGTCAATACAATTTATCTATTTATTGTTTGGTGAAAATATTATAAATAACATTATTATGAACCCTAATGAAGCGTATATAAACGAATTATATTTTGATTATCTAAAAGACCCTAACTCTGTAAGTCCGCAATGGCGGTCATATTTCGAAAACCGAAATCAATCCAATGAACAAACTGAACAAACTTTTGCAAAAAGCAAGGAACAAATTAAGCAAGGAGTGAATACATCTGTTAATCCCATTGCAAATAAGGAAGTTAAGCCCGTAGCTCAAGAGCAATATAAGGCAAAGCAGTACGAAATTGCCGAACCCCTGACTACATTGCAGGAGAAAATCGCAGTAAATATGCAGGAAAGTTTGGAGGTGCCAACTGCTACTTCATATCGTACAATTCCAATAAAAGTTTTAGATGAAAACAGAAGAATAATCAATAATCATTTAAGCAAAAATTATAAAAACAAAGTATCCTTTACCCACATAATTGCTTGGGCAATTGTAAAAGCATTAACTCGCTATCCAAATTTGAATTCCTCTATTGCCAAAATCAATGGAAGATTAAACCGACTTATCCGAAAGTCAGTTAACTTTGGAGTTGCTGTTGATTTAGAAAAAAATGATGGCTCGCGAATGCTAATTGTTCCAAATATCAAAGATGCCGACAAAATTCATTTCGATACATTTTTAGCTGAATATGATAATTTAGTTGCAAAATCACGCAAAAACAAATTAGACCTAACTGATTTGCAGGAGACAACTGTAACTCTAACTAATCCAGGTATGATTGGCACTTCTTACTCAGCACCAAGATTGATGAAAGGTCAAGGTTGCATTATTGGCATTGGTTCAATTGATTATCCTACAGAATTTCAAGCAGTTGCACCATCAATGTTAAGCCAATTGGCAATTTCCAAAGTAGTTACAATTTCTAATACTTACGACCATAGAATTATCCAAGGTGCAGAGTCTGCTGAGTTTTTAGCATATATTCATAAATTGCTTTTGGGTGAGGAGAATTTTTACGATCAAATATTTTACTCATTAAATGTTCCTTTCGAGGCATATAAATGGGTAACCGACAAGAATACTTCATTTAATAATCCTGATGATTTAGCCGAGAAAACTGCCCATATCAATCAAATGATTAATGCATATCGCGTTCGTGGGCATTTGCTTGCTTCTACAAATCCTTTGGGAATAGCAAGTTATAATTATCCCGAGCTCGATCCATCATTTTATGGCTTTACGATTTGGGATTTAGATAGAAAGTTTTATGTTGATGATTCTTGGGCTGATAATAATATTACATTGCGTGAAACTTTAGAAATATTACGAGATTCATATTGTGGGCAAACAAGTATTGAATTTATGCATATTCAAGATTACGAAAAAAAATCGTTTATAAAGAAATACTTCGAAAATGCACGCGGATTTTATAAGATTTCCAAAGAAAGTAAAGTAAGATTGTTGAAGAAAATTGCCCTTGCCGAAACTTTTGAAAATTTCTTGCATACTAAATTTATCGGAACTAAGCGGTTTTCTTTGGAAGGAGCAGAATCACTTATTGGATTGATAGATGTGCTATTAGAAGAAAGTGCAAATAACTCACTTCATACTGCAGTAATTGGAATGGCTCATCGCGGAAGATTGAATGTATTGGCAAACAATTTAGGTAAAAGTTTGCAGAAGATATTCCGTGAATTTGAAGGTGATTTTGATGATGAAAATTATCAAGGCTCAGGCGATGTTAAATACCATTTAGGTTATGATGGCGACTATAGTTCCCAAGAAGGTAATAAATTAAATGTACATTTAGCTGCCAATCCAAGCCACTTGGAAATGGTTGATCCTGTTGTGGAAGGTATGTCCAGAGCCATTTCAAACAAAATCAAAGATAAAGAATATCATAAAGTAATGCCAATTCTTGTGCACGGAGATGCCTCATTTGCAGGTCAGGGGGTAGTGATGGAAACCCTTAATATGTCTGAACTTGATGGTTATGCTTCCGGTGGCACCATACATATTATTGTGAATAATCAAATTGGCTTTACCACTAACGCTGACCAATCACGTTCCACTTATTATTCCACAGATATTGCCAAAATGATTCAATCTCCAATCTTACACGTTAATGGAGATAATCCCGAGGCAGTTGCATTTGTTGCTGATTTTGCTTTTTGGTATCGTCAAGAGTTCCATTCAGATATTGTGATTGATTTATTATGCTACCGCAAATACGGACATAATGAAGCAGACGAACCAACTTATACTCAACCTTTATTATATCGTAAAATTAAACAATTAAAGCCCATTTCTCGTAAATATTCGTCCCGTTTGATTGATGCTAAGGTTCTTTCTAATATCGAAGTTGAAAAAGTTTATCGCGATATTAATGAAAATCTCCAAAATGAGTTTGATTATTACAAAGAAAACAATATTAAACCATCTTATGATATTCATTCTACTGGCATTGACGATAATTTACATTTAGATACAATCGATACTAAAGTTCCCGAAGACCAAATCAAGTTCATTACTGATAAATTAACTACAGTTCCTCCCAGATTTAATATCAATCCTAAAGTTAAATCTTTGCTTGATAAACGCAATAAAATGGTTTATGGCGATAAGTCTTCGATAGATTGGGGAATGGCTGAGCTTCTGGCTTACGGCTCTTTACTTTTGGATAATCGCGATGTTCGTTTGTCCGGTCAAGATTCACAAAGAGGCACTTTTAGCCATCGCCACTCTGTTTGGGTAGATTTTTTGAACGAAGATACACACAATCCGCTCAATCATCTTTCAGACACACAAGGAACTTTCCGAGTTTTTGATAGTCCCCTGTCAGAATATGCTGTTTTGGGATTTGAATATGGCTATAGTCTTATCGAAAAAGATGGTTTGACTATTTGGGAGGCTCAATTTGGTGATTTTTCTAATAATGCACTGCCAATTGTAGACCAATATCTTGCCTGTGGGGAAACTAAATGGGCTCAATACTCTAATTTAACTATGTTTTTGCCTCATAGTTATGATGGACAAGGTCCTGAGCATTCAAGTGCTCGCCCTGAAAGGTATCTTCAACTTTGTTCTGAAAATAATATGATTGTTTGTAATATTACAACACCCGCTAACTTCTTCCATTTGCTAAGACGTCAATCTTTATTGCCCAAACGCGTTCCATTAATAGTATTTACTCCAAAAAGTATGCTCCGTCATCCTTTAGTTTCGTCTGATTTGAATGAATTTACTAATGGTAAGTTTTTAGAATTGATTGATAATAATGTGAATTCAAAAGATTCTTATCGTAAATTGGTCTTTTTAACTGGCAAAGTATATTATGATGTTTTGGAAGCTCTCCATAAGAAGAATATTAATGATATTGCAATCATTAGATTAGAACAATTATATCCTTTAGATAATAATTTAATTTTAAATGCTTTAAATAAGTATCCAAATGCACGCGAAATTGTCTGGTTTCAAGAAGAACCAAAGAATCAAGGATATTGGACTAATATTGCAATGCACTTTAACGAATATTTCCCTGGTGCTAAGATTAAATTTATAGGCAGAAAAGCAAGTTCAGCAACCGCAACTGGTTCATCTAAGATTCATATCTTAGAACAAAATCATATTATAGATAAATTATTAGAATAAGTATTTGGAATTTGATGTTGAGCGAGAGGTGCTATTATGAATTGTACTGAATTTAGAGAAAAATTTGCTGATAAAGAAATTATTGCATTAGTGATGGAAAAGTATGTTTATTTCTACAGCTTTCCAGCAGAGTTAATCAATTTTTTTATGATAAAGTATATTGATACTGAAAAGCCCGGATGGCGAAAAATATTCTTTTATTCGCTTGAAGCTTCCGAAAGAAAGTATACAGAAGAAGGGACTATTGCTAAAATGCAAGAAAAAGCCCGACCACTCTATATTTATGCCAATAATTCCGAGCAAAAGGCTAATGTTTGTGTATTCAAAGATATTGTTCGTATGCCAAATTTGAAGGAATTCGAAGGTCAGAAAACAAAAATTGTCAGAATCTCCAAAAATACCTAATCAAGTCAGTTTTATTTTTAGAAAGAAAATCTCCAAAGTTCTAATTTAAACAAGAAATTTCCTTAATTTTGAATATGATAATTTATTTGAATAAAAAAATTAAATATTAACAAAAAAATAGGATTTGAAAATGATTAAATTTGGAACTGATGGATGGCGTGCATTAATCGCTCGCGAATTTACTTTCGAAAATGTTCAAATTGCTGCTCTTGCTACAGTAAATTACTTAAAAAAACAAAATAAACCAAACTTAACTGCTGTTGTCGGTTACGATACGCGTTTTTTAAGCAATGAATTTGCTGCAGAAGTTGCGCGAGTTTTTGCCGATAATGGCATTAAAACATTCTTGTCTGATGCAATTTCCTCTACTCCTCAAGTTAGTTTTTTGGCAAAAAAATATAATGTGGATTTGGGAATTATAATCACTGCATCGCATAACCCACCAGAATATAGTGGTTATAAAATTAAAGCAAATTACGGCGGTCCTGCCACAACCGAAATGGTTGCAGCCGTAGAATCAGAAATTCCTGCTTTATTCGAGAACAAACCAAAATTATCTTTAAAGCCATTAAAAGATTATATTTCTGATGGTTTGGTTGAACTTGTCGATTTTAAAGCAATATATTTAGATTATTTGCGAAGTGTAATTGACATTGATGGCATAAACAAATCCAAAATAAAAATAATATTCGATCCAATGCATGGAGCAGGAATAAAGACAATGGGGCATTTATTTCCATATATAAACGAAATCCATTGTGATTACAATCCTTCCTTTGGCGATATTGACCATCCAGAGCCAATAGAAAGTATGCTTGGCACATTAAAAGCACTCACTGCCCAAGGTTATGATATTGGTCTTGCTTCTGATGGAGATGCCGATAGATTGGGTGCAGTAGACGAGAAAGGAAATTTTGTAGATGCTCATAAAATCTATATGCTTATATTGAAGTATCTGTATGAATACAAACAGCTTAGAGGCAAAATTGTTAAAACTGTTTCCCTAACTTCTATGGTTGATAAATTTGCTAAGAAGCATAATATTGAGTTGATTGAAACACCAGTTGGTTTTAAATATGCTGCAGAATTAATGGCAGAAGGCGGAGTTTTAATTGGTGGAGAAGAGTCAGGTGGACTTGGCACAATTTTGCACATTCCCGAACGTGATGGTATTTTCAATGGCTTATTATTGATTGAAATGATTTTAAATCGCAAAAAGAAATTATCCGAATTAGTTGATGAATTGAATGAAGAATTTGGCTATCACGAATTTTTCAGAGTGGACCAAAAAGTAACACAAGAGCAGAAAGATCAAATTTTAAGTGCTGCATCAAATGATCCTGAATTTGTTGGTCAATATAAAGTGCAAGAAATAAACAAAAAAGATGGCTACAAGTTCATTGTAGAAAATGGCTGGTTATTAATTCGTGCATCGGGCACTGAACCTTTGATTAGATTCTATGCCGAAGGCGACACGAAAGAAAAGGTTCACGAATTAATTAATGCCGCATTAAATTGGAAATAAAAT
>DYPF01000095.1 GCA_020720105.1 Chloroherpeton thalassium | reverse complement strand
TGGTGGAAACTATAGAAGAGATGATAATAGGACTCCTTCGACTGGTGGAAACTATCGTTCAAACGAAAACAGACCTGCTGGTGAAGGAAGCAATTTTCGCTCAAGTGGAGATAATAGATTTGCCAATCGTCCGAGAACAACTGGTTTTATTCGCCCTGCGGAACCAATTGCCGACCCAAATGCTTCTAAATTAAATAAAGACGTTAAGTTTAAAAAGCCGACAGCTGAAGTAGCTACAAAGGTTAAGTCAAAGAGCAAAGAAGACAAGCAAGTTAAAAAGTACAAAAAACTTATTCGCGAACAAATTAGCACTACAGATATAGACAAAGCTGTTCGCGAAACTATGGCAGGAATTGACTTACAGCACTCTACTGGTGGTTCTCGTTCCAAAATCAAGCAAAAGAAGAAGATTGAGCGAGAAGAAAGAGATACTATCAGACAAAGAGTTGAAGATGAAATGGCTAATGTGTTGGAACTTACAGAGTTTGTAACTACTGGCGAATTAGCAAAGGCTATGAATATTCTTCCAAATCAAATTATTGTAAAATGTATGCAACTTGGCTTAATTGTAACTATTAACCAAAGATTGGATAAAGATACAATTTCATTAATAGTCGAAGATTTTGGATTTTCTGTTAACTTCTATAGCGAACAAGATTCTTTGGAAATTGAGGAAGAAGTAGATACCGAAGAATCATTAGAATTCCGTCCTCCAATTGTTACAATAATGGGACATGTGGATCACGGTAAAACATCATTACTCGACTATATTCGTAGTTCAAATGTAGTTGCGGGCGAAGCAGGTGGTATCACTCAACATATTGGTGCATACCAAGTGGAATTACCAAACAATAAAATGATTACATTCTTGGATACACCTGGTCACGCTGCATTTACAGCAATGCGTGCTCGTGGTGCGCAGGTAACAGACATTGTAATCTTAGTGGTAGCTGCTGATGATAGTGTGATGCCTCAAACGATTGAAGCAATAAGCCACGCTAAAGCAGCTGGCGTTCCAATTATTGTTGCAATTAATAAAATTGATAAACCAGATGCAAACCCAGATAGAATCAAACAACAACTATCCGACCATGGAATATTGATTGAAGAATGGGGCGGAAAATATCAAAATATTGAAATTTCTGCAAAATTTGGAAAGAATGTTGATGTTCTATTAGAAAAGGTATTAATTGAAGCTGAACTTCTGAACTTAAGAGCTAATCCAAACAAAAATGCTCGTGGAACAGTAATTGAAGCTGTAATGAAAAAAGGTTTTGGACCTGTAGCAACTGTTATTATTCAAGGCGGAACTCTTAAAGTTGGAAATCCATTTGTGGCTGGCACAGCTTCTGGTAGAGTGAAAGCAATGCTTGATGAACGTGAAAAACGCGTTGATTTAACCGAACCCGCAACACCGGTTTTGGTAGTTGGTTTTGATACTTTACCCGAAGCAGGAGATAGTTTCACTGTATTAAATTCGGATATGGAAGCTCGCCAGGTTGCTAAAGATCGTGATATATTAAAACGTGAACTTTCACTAAGACAAATTAGAAAAATCTCACTTGATGATATTTCTCAAAAAATTCACGAAGGCAATGTGAAGGAATTGAAATTAATCCTTAAAGGTGATGTTTCTGGTTCTGTGGAAGCATTAGGCGAATCATTATTGAAGTTAAGCAACGATGAAGTGCGAGTATTGATTATCCACAAGGGAGTTGGTACTATTCTAGAAACAGACGTGATATTGGCTTCGGCTTCCGAAGCTGTTATCGTGGGCTTTAATGTGCCTGTTGATGTTAATGCTCGAAAATTAGCAGATGTAGAAAAAGTAGATATTCGTAATTATAATATCATATACGATTGTATAAATGAAGTTCACATGGCATTGGAAGGCTTATTATCACCTGAATATCACGAAGAAACTACTGCTATGCTCGAAGTAAGAAGAACATTCAAAATATCAAGAATGGGAACAATTGCTGGTTGTTATGTACAGAATGGTAAAATATCCAAGAATGATAAAATCAAAGTATTGAGAGATGGTTTGATTATTCATACAGGAACACTTTCTTCCTTGAAACGCGAAAAAGATGACTCTAAAGAAGTAGATGCTGGATATGAATGCGGTGTTATGGTTAATAACTTCAATACACTTGAAGTTGGTGATCATATTGAAAGTTTCAAAATTATTGAAGTTAAACGTAAATTGTCATAATGCAAACATTTAGAACTGAAAGACTATCCAAAGAAATTAAAAAGATTCTTTCCGAAAGAATAGCTTTTCTTGGTAATGAAATTGGTGGAGGCTTAGTAAGCATTACATCAGTTCGCATTTCTAAGGACTTATCTTTAGCAAGGATTTATATTAGTGCGTTTGCTACTAAAATTACACCTTTGGAAGTAATTGCTTATTTAGATGAAAACAAGGCAATTTATCGCACAGATTTAGCAAAAAAAATGAGAGTGAGAATTGTTCCTAATCTCAAATTTTTCTTAGATGATACTCTCGACGAAATTGAAAATATTCAAAAATTGATTGATTCTGTTAAGGAATAATCTAATAAAATAATGAATATTCTCACAAAATCAAATCTAAACAATTTCTCAAATTGGTTTGACGAAATGCAAAATTCTGGTGGCTTATTGTTAGTCAATAAGCCACTTGGATACACATCGTTTGCGATAATAAATTCTCTTAAAAGAATATTCAAAGGGAAAAAAATCGGTCATAGCGGCACTCTTGACCCATTGGCGAGTGGCTTGATGATAATTGCAATTGGCAAAGCAACTAAATTGCTCAATGATCTAATTCTTAATACAAAAGTATATAGCGGATTGATTAAGATTGGAGTTGAGACATCCTCGCTCGATAAAGAAACACCAGAAGTGAATCATACCCAAATACCTGAGAACATTGAAGATAAAATATTGAAAACACTCCCCTATTTTACTGGTGATATGGAACAAGTTCCACCTTTGCATAGTGCATTAAAAGTTGATGGAAAAAGGGCTTATAAACTTGCCAGAAAAAATATTGATAAGTCTATCGCTCCAAGAAAAGTAACGATATTAGATTATAATATTTTAGATATTGATATTCCATATATAAAATTCAGAATCAACGTCACAAGTGGCTTTTATGTTAGGACTTTTGCTCAGGATTTTGGAAAATTTCTTGGCTTGCCTGCATACCTTTACAAACTAAATCGCGAACAAATTGGTGAATTTTCTATTGAGGAATCAGTTTCCGTTGAAGAAATACAAAAGCAATTATCTTATTTACAAACAGAAAACTAATTTTGATCTATTTCAACTTGCGATTCGATTTTCTCAATTTCATCATTTGATAAATCAAGAGTCATCATATCATCTGCTTGATTTTCGAACTCTTGCTTAACCATTTCTTCAAACTCGGATAATTCTGGCAAATCGCTAATAGAATTAAGTCCAAATATTCGCAAAAAATCATCGGTAGTGCTGTACATTATTGGTCTGCCAAGAACATTTTTTCTTCCGGCAATTCTTATTAAACCTCGTTCAAGAATCGAATTTACAACTTCGTTTGAATTAACACCTCTGATTATCTCTATTTCAGGTTTTGTAATTGGTTGTTTATATGCAATTATTGCTAAAACTTCTAAAGAAGCATTAGAAAGTCTGCGATTAATTTTGGTCTTATAATAAGTTCGTACATATTGACCATATTCCTTGCGAGTTGCAAATTGCCACCCATTAGCAATTTTAATGATTTTATATGGACGATTTGTTTCGAGCAATTGAGTGTTAATATCATTAATCAATTTATCAATTGCTTGGAATTTTTCGTCCAACAAATCTTGTTCGGCTTTTTGATTTATTTCGCTGTTTTCTTCTTCTGTGATTGTGTTTTTCTTTTCATCAATCAATAATTTGTATAAAGTTTCTGTATTTATGGGTTCGTCTGCAGCAAACAAAATGCTTTCAACTATTTTTAGTTGTAATTCGGTATCAAGTGAAAAAAATATATTGCTATTCAATTGTTTAATCCTAATTTAAATTTAATTTTAAAGAAATAATAATATCATCTAATTGATTTTCCTGAAATAATGAAATTTGATTATTTCGTCCTAATTCTAAAATTGCCAAAAATGTAACAATTATTTCAATTTTTGAATAATTTGAAATAAAATTGATAAAACTAAGTCGTGTTTTCCTATTCAAAAATTCGATAATTTCTTTCTTCTTATCTTCGATTGAAATCGGGAATAAAGTTACTTGATGAAACTTCTCTTCTGCTACATTTCGTCTTTTTAATATTGTATTAATTGCATTTATCAATGAAAATAGAGACGAATTCTTATAATCTGCATTTTGCTCAAAATTCTGAATTTCAGCATCATAATTTTTACGATAAAAATGATTTTTATTTTCTTGTGATTTATGCATTAAATCTAACGATGCTTCCTTGAACTTCTTATATTCAATCAATTGCTCTACTAATGGTAAACGAGGATCTTCCATTCCATCTAATAATTCATCGCTTTCATCATCTGTTCTAAGCAACATTTCTGCTTTGATTTGCAGTAAAGTAGCTGCCATCAAGATAAATTCCGAAGCCACTTCTAAATCTAATTGATTAAGCAATTTGATATAATCCAAAAACTCTTCAGTAATTTTGGAGATTGGAATATCGTAAATATCAAGTTCATCTCGCTTGATGAAGTATAATAACAAATCGAATGGACCTTCGAAATCCTTTAATTTTAGCTTAAACATTGCTATCCGTAAAAAATCTTGGAACTCTTTTCAAAATTGAAGTTGTAATATTATAAGGAATTGTGTTTGCTCTGTCAGCCAATTCGTAAACTGAAATTTCTTCGTGTCCTTGCTTGCCAATCAACACAACTTGTTCGCCTTCTTCAATGTCGTCATTCCCAATATCAGCAAATAATTGATCCATACAAATTGAACCAACCAAATTATATCGCTTGCCTTTAATCAAACATTGTGCATTGTTAGTTAAGTTAAGTACAATTCCATCACCATAACCAATTGGCAATACAGCAATCTTTGTAGGTTTATCTGCAGTAAATTTCAAGCTATAACCTGCTGTTTCACCAGAATTTAAGGAAAATATCTTTTTTATAAATGTTTTTAGCGACAAAACAGGCTCTAAATCAAGTTTGTCAGCCAAATGTTTTTGTGGCATCAATCCATATATTGCAAAACCCGGACGAACAAGATCGTAAATGGCATCTGGTAAATTCACAATTCCAGCAGAATTTGATATATGGCGATACTTAAATTGTAAATTATGGTTCTCGGCATAATCCAAAAATTGCTTGAAATTATTGATTTGTAATTGAGCAAATGTTTTATCATCCATATCAGAGGTGGCAAAATGGCTACAAATGCCCTCGAATTCAATATTTTGAAACTTGTCTAATTTAGGTATCAACTCCTTATACTCATCAAAATTAATTCCATCGCGATTCATTCCAGTATTAACATATAAGTGAGCCTTAATCATTGCGTGACGTTTGCGAGCAATCTCATTAATCTCATCAATATAATGGATATGTCCAATAGTAATATCCAAATTATTATCGATAACATCGGTAATTTCTTCCACTTCGGGCGGAATTAATAGCAAGATTTTTCGAGTCTCACCAATATTCCTTAATTCAATACCCTCAGATGGATATGCTATACCCAGCATTTCGATTTTGGGATGAGAAATATTTTTGGCAATGCCTATCATTCCATGTCCATAGGCATTAGCTTTGATTATTGGCATTATTTTGGCATCACTTATTGAATCTGCTATCTTTTGAAGATTATTGTTCAGATTATTAAGATTTATTTCGATAAAGGTGTTTCGCATACTAATTATTGTTGAAAAATAACCGATAATAAAATTGAGATATATCAAAAAGCAAAATTATTAAGAAATTTGGTGTTAGAACAATGAAATTTTCCACATATACAAAAATCATAGTCTTAATGAGCATATTTGTCTTAGGTTGCTCCGCTCCAAAACCCTGCGGTAAAAAGGCAAAGGCTTTTGGTAACTTAGATGGAGTGTTTAATACTAAATACAATGAATATTCCCCCACATTTCATAATAATAAATTGTATTTCTCAATGATGCCTGTTGGTAAGAATAAAGAAGCTAAAGTTTATTATTCAAATATCAAAGACACAGGCTTTACTTTTCCAAAGGAAGCATTAGATCTACCATTGAAAAAAGTAAAGAAATATGGAACGATTAACTTCGCAAATTATGGCAATAACGAGGAACTTTTCTTTGCTGGAAGCAGTCCAAAAAGCAAATCTGCTAATTCGAATATTTATTATTCTACCAAAAGGAAAAATAAATGGAGCACTCCACTTGCTTTAAACTCGATAAATACAAAATATTACGAGTCCTATCCAACTATTTCCAAAGATGGTAAGATGATTATATTTTCTTCGGACAGGCCAGACGGCACTGGTGGGATTGACTTATATTATGCAAAAAGAATTGATGATAGCACTTGGAGCGAGCCAACTAATCTTGGAAATAAAATAAATACTGATAAAAACGAAATTTCTGCATTTCTTGACGAACATAATAATTTGCTTTTTGCGTCCAAAGGTCATAATGCACTTGGCGGTTATGATGTATTCCGAGCAAATTATTTAGGCAATGAAACTTGGACAGAACCAATTCAAATGCCTTCTCCAATCAATACTGAATTTGACGAAACTGGTCCAGCAATTTATGACGAAAATATATATTTAGCCTCAAATCGCAAAGATGGATGTGGAGCACGCGATTTATACTTTTTTCAATTGTGTAGCGATGTCCAACTTGCTGGAATCATTTCAGATAAAGATAATTCTGTTTATCCTAATGGTTTTGTAAGAATTTATGATGAACATAGAATTTTAATCGACTCAATAAGTATTAGTGATGATGGTGCTTTCCAGATAAATTTGAAAGGAAATAAAAAGTACTATGTTGATTATATCAATGAATGCTCTCCGTTATTTGTTCCTGAAACCGAAATCATAACTCCTTGCAATAGTGAAAACTTTGTGAAAATGAATTTAACAATAACATTACCTTATGAGCCGCAAAACTATGATTTAGGCAATTTCAAAATTCCATTTTTTATTAGTGGATATTATAAACCGATAACTCGAGAAAATTTGAGAGATTTACGGTATTTATTTGATATGAATTTGATTGGGCTGGCTGATAGCACTAAATATATTGAATTTCCAACAAATGAATATGACGAATATTCAGATGTGGTCGAAGATGCTTTTAATCAAATCACAAATAAAATTGAAGAATTAGTTAGTTCATCAAATAGCAAATGCACCAAGCCAATCAAAAAGCAAATTTATATTGATATTACTGGTTATGCTGATGCACGTGGTTTTTCGGATATTGCTAAATATGCTGGCGAAGAAATTAGCGATGAATTATTGCCCTACGAAATTTATCCTGGAATGAATATGGATAATGAACTATTATCATTATTACGTGCTTACTTTGTGCAACAATATCTGCTAAAAGAAATCAGGAAAATTCCAAATTCACAATCAATTCTAAATTCAATTGAATGGCAAATTAATGCTGGTGGAGCTATTAAATCCACCGATGATTATGTGTTAGAGCGAAAAGTAAGCATAAAATTCGGTATTAAATAGAACCTTTCCAAGAATAATTTCAAAAATTTTCGAAAATTATCCACTTTTTGCAACTAATTAGTTTTTTCAATCGTAATATTATTTAAATTAAGAATTAATATTATGAAAACATTTACTTTATTTACTGTTGCTTTGTTGATGCCAATATTTCTGTTTGCTCAAAAAGGACCTACAAGTGCGAATAACGAGCAAAATTCAACTGAAACAGACAGAGTTGAATATTTAAAGAATTTACCATTAAAAGGTTTTTTTGGATTTAACTTTTCCAATTCTGTTCCACAAAATCAATTTATGGACGACTTAAAAAAATCAGGTCCTGGTTTTGGTTTAGTTGGTGGTTATAAATTTGAACCAATTCCAATTGCAGTTGGTGGAAGAATTGATTTCCATTTCTTCGGAAACGAAACAAGATATATTCCTAATACTTATAACGGATGGGAATTTTGGGAAGACACTTTGGAAACATCAAATAGTTCTATTCCAATCGACTTTTTTGTAAGGTTAGAACCCAATTTATTTAATACAGTATTTCCTTATGTGGAAGGTGGTGTTGGGTTTACAGTAATGAGTGCAACCGCAAGTTATACTTCACATTATTTGGGAGATGCCGAAGACAAAGACGAGTTCTCTGCATATATTAATTATTATGTTGGAGTTGGTACTAATATCAAGTTAGTGGATTTTGTGCAGATGCCCAATAGCAATACTCGTATGCTTTTAGATGTTAATTTTAGATATTTATCGGGTGATAAAACTCAATATTACACAGTAAAACCCGATCCAAATAATAAAAGTTCAGTTATTTTTGATAAGTATGAATCAATTCCTGACCAAATTTTATTCAACTTGGGATTAACTTTTCAATTTTAATAAAAAATAATTTAAATAGAAAGTGGAAAGTAGAAAGTGGAAAGTGGAAAGTGGAAAGTGGAAAGTGGAAAGTAGAAAGTAGAAAGTGGAAAGTAGAAAGTAGAAAGTAATAAATAAAAGGAGATAAATTATGAAAAGATTATTTGTAGCAGCAACTTTACTTATTGCTGTAATAGCGTTGGCTTCATCTTGCACAACTGTAAACGGAAACTATAAATCAAGTTCGAATGATTATAGCAATGACCTAACAGTCGGTAAAGTGCAGAAAGAAATTCGCAAAGGAATGAGTGGCTCGGAAGTAATAGAATCGCTTGGCAGCCCACAAATTATTACTGCTGACGAGCAGGGTTTGGAAACATGGGTTTATGATAAAATTGCAACTGAAGTTAGTTATTCAAAAAGTAATGATGTTTTATTCCTATTTGTGTATGCTAAATCGAACACAGAAGCAAGTTATTCACAAACACAAAGAACTTTGACAGTTATTGTTAAACTGCGTGATAGTAAAGTGGAAAGTTTTTCTTATCATGCAAGTAAATTCTAAGTGAGTAAAATATGAAAGCAAAAATCCTGATATTCTCAATAATTATCACTATTGGAATGTCGGCGTGCACAGTGGTGAACTATCAGCAGAATAAACCTGCTTATCAAGAGACACAATTAGAAGTACGCGAATTCCAAACAAGAATGTTCGATACAAATGATAATAAGTTGATTATGAAAGCATTAGTAAACGTGTTGCAGGACGATAATTATATTATCACTAATGCAGTTACTGATCTTGGTGTATTGATGGCAAAAAAAGAAGTTGATTTGAACTCATCTGGCACCAAAAATACTACCAGCCGCGATATTGATAATCAATTTTGGTTAGAGTTTTTCGAAGCAATTGCAACCCAAGATAATCATAAGAACAAGAGAACTTATAATAATCAACCCCAAACATACAAGAAAACCAAGTTAGTGGAAGTATCAATTAATGTTACTGAATATGGTAAACAGAGCAAGGTAAGAGCAAACTTCCAAGCAAAAGTTCTCGACAATCAAGGCAATGTAGTGGAAGTATATCCACTGAAAGACGGCAAATTTTATCAAGACTTTTTTGCCAAAGTTGATAAATCAATCTATTTACAAAAGAATGGATTGTAGAAATTTGAGAATGTATAAGTAAATAATCATAGAGGCTGTCTCATAAGTCCAAAATATTTCAAAATTGTCATTCCCGTGCAAACGG
>DYPF01000383.1 GCA_020720105.1 Chloroherpeton thalassium | reverse complement strand
ATTCAAATATTTATGCGACTAACTTAATGACATTGCTCGTGCGGTAGCGGGGGTAACAGAATGAAGCCGTAGTTTCGTTCACATAGCTATGATCAAAATTATGCTTAACAAAATTTAATTTGAAATTTTAAACAATCTCAAATACATAAATTAACAATAGCTAAAATATTTCTTGTTTTTTTTCTTTTTAATTCGTTTTAATGAGAAGTTAATTAATTCGTCATTTAAATATAAATATGCTTTACTTTTCTTTAAGATGATTGTTGCGTCGATTGTTTTGTATATTATAAATTTTGGATTAATATCAAAAGATACATTAAAAACATTACATTTAGTCTTGTTTTCAAACGCAACAGTTCGATTTAAGACTGTGTAAAAGTTATAAATATTATGTGTATCATAGCAAAAATGTTCAACATTAAATGATACGATATAAAAATTTACGACTGGTTTATTATAAATAATCGTATCTTGATCAATTTGAATTGTGTCAGCATTATTTACAATAGCATAAAGTGAATGTTTTCTAATTGTTTGGTATAGAGCTGAGTCAATTTTGTTTTGTTGATTCATCTTTAGGTTAAAAATAAATCTATGAGTATTTATACTAGATTCAGAATCTGACTTCACATTCATTTGTAAATTCATTACGTCAAATTCACTTCTAATTCTGATAGTGTCTTTTGAAACTTGTAAACTACCTGAGCTGATAAATTTTCTTCCAGATATAAAATTATAACCTTCGTAACAAAAAGAGTTGTCTTTAAAATTCAAAAAAAGAAACTCAGATTGAATTTTATTTGTGTATAACATTTCTCCTTTTTGACCAAACGCAAATATTGAGAAAATAGAAAAGAAAAGAAGGTATTTAATATGCATCTTTACGTAGATAATTATTTAATTGCTCTAAGAAGTCAGATTTTAGAATTTCTTTGTAAGATGTAATTCTAATTGGTAACGAACTTTTATCATAGAAATATTGTCTAACATATGCACTTCTTTCACTAACACCACTAAATTGATCTGTTTCAACCTTATTTGGGGCAAATATTGGGTAAAATAATCCATTTGCAATATCAGCTGCATGGCTTGTTTCATGAGCTTTGTTACCATCATTAAATTGATGATAGTTAATATTTACGGTAAATGTTCCTTCATCATTCAATTCAGCAGTCATATACGTTATTGCATTTCCCATTGATGTTTGTGGTTTAAAGGTATAGTAATTTTTATCTATATCTATAGCTTCAATATCCTTGATTGCATTTTCCATATCAAGCATACCAATTCTTGATTCATTTAATTGGTTTTGTATGGTTATATTTTCAGGGTCTATCTCTAGTTCTTTCTGGTAGTTTTCCATTTTTGTTTTATATTCATCTCTTTTTACAACAAATGATGCTTTAAGTTGTTCAGCTTGTTTCTTGTCTTTGTTATCCTTTTTGTCCCCGGGCTTCCCCCATATATCCCCCAGAGGGTCGTTATACCAAATGGGGTTATTTCCCATACTCGAATAGGGACTTTCCCAAGGCGTAGCACCTGTTTTGGGATCGATTGCCCACCATCGGTTAATCCGTGTATCGAGTTCTCTAAAATAGGTATGGTAAGCCGAGCCAGTTGTTCCGAAAATCTCATCGTCTTTCTCAGAGCCTTTGTTATAGCCGAACCTATACCCATCAGGGTTCGCACTTCTGCCAGGTAAAATCATACCAAATGGGTAGTAATCTTGAGCCGAAATAACTTGAGCGGTAAAGCC
>DYPF01000382.1 GCA_020720105.1 Chloroherpeton thalassium | reverse complement strand
TATATCAATAAAAAACCCAATAAGATAATGGTTTTAGTGGGCTTTTTACTTTAACCCAGATTATGCACCTGCCAGTCGGTAGACGGTTTGGGGCTTGGCGAAGGGGGGGATTAGAAGTACGAATGTTCAATGAACCACTAATGTTGATAGAAGTACAAGTGTTCAATTTAGCACTTCTGCCCCCATTTTGCCAAACCCCTGTTAGCGGTTCGTTGTTTTCTATTTTCTTTTATTCATCAATGTATTCCAGTCATATTTATCTTTTGATGCAGTATTGCGTTTAGATAAGTCAGATAGCATTGCGTTTAGTTTAGACTTGTCTAACCACTTTCCATTGATAAACACACCTGTAATTTTTCGAGTGTTTTTTATGTCTTCTATCGGGTTCTCATCAAGTAATACAAGGTCAGCAAATTTGCCTGCTTCAATAGTTCCAATTTGTTTGTCAATTCCAAGCCATTGGGCAGAAAGTGTGGTTGCAGATTTAAGTACCTCTTCTGGGGTTAAACCTGCTTGAACCAATAGTTCTAATTCATCGTGTACTGAAAATCCTGCCACAACACCAGAAACTCCTGCGTCAGTCCCAACAACAATTGGAACACCTAAATCTTTAAATGCTTTAACTAATTGAAAATGGAATTTTACCATACTGTCAAAATATGCTGTATTTTCTACTGTTGCGTTTTTAGCATAATTATTCGCTGTTAACCACTTGCTTTGTAAAAGTGGATGTACATATTTTAAATTTGGTGAATTTCTTATACTATCAACTGAATGAGTCTGTTTGGCAATCCACACCATTGTTATTAAAGTTGGCGATAACCAAGTTCCATTATCTTTGGCAAGTTTTGCGAATTTTTGTGCATCTTGTATATTGAAATTTTCAGAATGCTTTGAAAACTCTTCTGCGTGTGCAACCATTCCGAAATTTGGTATGAATGCTTGCTCTAATTTACCCTCAAATGCATTTGGAATATGTCCGATGGTTTTCAGTCCAAGTTTATTTGCTTCATCAATAATGGCATTATATGTTTCAATATTTAATTTAGAATATAGTTTTATAAAATCATAACCTTCAGCTTTTATATTCCTAACTATAATTCGACCTTCTTCCGCTGTATTTGCAATTCTACCTTGTCCATTACCTCCATTTATTAGGGCAGCAAGAGCAATTCGAGGTCCAACAATGTATCCTTTTTCTATTTCCTTTTTTTGTCCGAAAGTTTCCATTGTTGAATTGAGGTCTAAAACTGTTGTAACACCATTAGAAATAATTGGTGTCATAATATCTTGCGTGTTAAAAGCTAAATCTGGAAATTGCGTTGGAAGTTTAGAACCAAAATATCCATCTGTGGCTAAATGAACGTGCATATCAATAAGTCCAGGTATGAGCCATTTTCCTTTACCATCAATTACTTTTGCATTTTTAGGTAATGCTCCATTAATTGTTTCTATTCGATTTCCGGTAATAACAACTGTTGCATTGTTAATAATAGAATTAGGTGAAGTCATTGTAATAACATTCACATTTTTGAGTACAAATGTTACTTGTTGAATATTCTGCTTGACTTTAATTTTCTGTCCAAAAGTTAATGTTGTCGAGAAAGCTATTGTTAAAAGTATAAAAATATTTTTCATTATTTTTGTTTGTTTGTTGTCTGACTTTTGTTTCGGTACAATGACCGCTAACAGGTGCATAATCTGGGTTGAACTATTTTTTTAGAAAAATCTAGCACTCTTTTGTGTTTGTCTTGAGGTTCTAAT
>DYPF01000381.1 GCA_020720105.1 Chloroherpeton thalassium | reverse complement strand
TAATCCAAGATGGTTTCTGTAGGTTACTTTGCATAATCTTTTGCTTTGCATAAAATTATATGTCAACTTGCCATAAAGGAAGATACTTTTTTTTATAGAAATACTGTTAATAATGTTTTGATACTATAAAAATACGTTCTTTGAAATTATTGTTTAATAAGGATGGTAGAGTTTTTAAAGTTTTAAATGAATTGAAAAATAGTTTTGTTGAAAAACAGAACTATTCTATGAATAAAGGTAAATATATTTTTCCCAGTTGTTTGAGTTTGTGTCTCATAACGATTTTATCAAATTTGTATAACTTTATAAAGGCGATTATACAACTAAAAGTTTTAGTTGTTTGAAGCAGTTTCTCTGCATGGCTTTTGGTCAACTAACGCATAGAGAAAGTTTATCTGATACAATACTTTGTCTTCAAGCAAACAAAGCTAAACTATATCATCTGAGTGTTGGAGAAGCAATAAGCAAATCCACATTAAGCAAAGCAAATGAGAATAGATATTGGCGTATTAATCAGGAATTTGCAATGAGCTTAATTGAAAAGGCCAATTGACTTTATCAAAGAGAAAGTCATTTGGAGGTTGATATTAAAAACAACATATTCATTATTGATTCCACAACATTAGATCTTTGCTTAACCTGCATTATTCATAGATTTTTCTATCGATGATTATTAATGAGGGAACCGAAGCGAAGCGAAGATCACCGAAGGTAAATCCCGATTTATTGAAGCTTAATTTTGCCTGTCTGGCCAACCGGACAGGGGCTTCCAAAATTGTAGCTGAACATAGTTACTATCGAAGATAGGTAAAATTCAATGAATTTTTCGGTTTAAATTATATCCTGAACAACTTTCTCCAGAAATAAAAAATCCAACATTAATTCGATTTCAAACTGCAATATACCATATTTAAAAAGGAATTCCTTCTCTTCTAAAAAGTCCTTTTTAAACGATATTTCATCAGAAGAAAAAATAGAAATTCCTTTTCTGAATGAATCGATTGCTCCATCAATTTCTTGCTGACACCAATAAGCGTTGCCCAATGCTATATAATCTGTCAGGGTAGCTTCATTTTTTAAAATCAATTTTTTATAATATTTGATCGATGTATCAAATTTCCCCAGTGCAAATGAACACCAGGCGATTGGACGAAGTATTTTATTGTTGGACGGTGCAAAATATTCGACTTTAAAATAATGTTTTAATGCACCTTCGAAATCCTTTAAACGCATGTAGGAATGTCCTATATTTGCATGTACATAGAGGTTCTCAGGCTCTAATCCTTCACATTTCAAATAATATTCAAGTGCTTTATCATTTTCATTCAGGACCCGATAACAAAGTGCTATTTTTTTGTAATTCCACTCCATATTAGTTCCAAACAGTTCTGATTTCTTGTAATAGGATAAAGCATTATTATAATCTCCCAGTTTTTGATATGAATAAGCAATTTTTTCGAAAGCATTCTGCTCATTTAAACCTTTGCTAATAAGTATCTTAAATATTTTTATAGTTTCATTATAGCACGCCTGTCTAAAATACAAACTTCCTATATTTTTATACAAATCTAAATTAAACCATTTCCCTAGTATAATTTCGCTTTCAAATAATTCGAATTTATCAGCAAAAATATCTGCAAATTCAGACCTGTTTGGAAATATTTTATAAAATCTGTATAAATCCTGAATATATTGGTTGATAATATACTTATCCAATATAGATTGATTTACCAATTCATCATCCTTAACAAGTTCGTTCATGCTTTCGAGCT
>DYPF01000380.1 GCA_020720105.1 Chloroherpeton thalassium | reverse complement strand
CCCCAAAACCCCAAAACCCCAAAACCCCAAAACCCCAAAATTAATTTTATTAATTAATTAATTTAAATTAATTTTAATTTTAAAAATTATTTTTAATAATTGTATATGATATTATTTTAAAATTACGACTAGAGTTGATTTACTGCTACTGGAGTAGTTTGTCCAATTGGTCCATAACCATAAGGTTGTTGGATTCCATTTGGTAACATCATTAGTTGACCTTGGAATTGTCCTTAAACAATAGGTTGTGCAAATT
Organism: Chloroherpeton thalassium; assembly: GCA_020720105.1. Lineage (GTDB taxonomy): Bacteria > Bacteroidota > Ignavibacteria > Kapaibacteriales > UBA2268 > GWF2-33-9. The sequence continues at coordinate 1,517 of DYPF01000380.1, read as the reverse complement.
GATTTCCAATTATTGAGTTTCCTTTTACTGCAACTAATGGAGAAACTTGGCCTGGGTGTCCCATAGGGGCAAATCCTGGTTGATTGTAAACTTTACTTCCTACTAATTGTGGGTTACTTACTGATACAGAAGGACTTCCTGTATGTTGTACTTGTGAAGGTTGTATATTGACTAATCTTACTGGAGTTTAGCTATAAACTGGTGGTAAATCTTGTCTAATTATTTATTGTTTTAATATAGCTTGTTGTCTTGGTTGCATAATAATTTCTTTTTCATAGAATTGTCTGTAATTTTGTACTAAAGGTGGTCTATCAACTTTAATTTGTTTTTGATATACTTTTTCAACAACTTGATTAATTGGTGGAGTTGGGTGAGTAACTACTTGATCATAGAATTCTGGAATCATCTTTTGAATTGGAGGTCTTGGGATTACAATTTGTTTTGGAACATATTCATTAACATATGAAGTGATTGGTGGTTGAGGTTCAACAACTTGTCTTGGAATTACTTTTTCTACTAATTGTTCCATTGGAGGTCTTGGAATAAGTACTGGTTATTTTTCAATAATTCTTCTTACTACTCCTCTTTTACTTGGGGTAGGAATTTGAACTGGGTATGAGACTTATTGAGGAACATTTTGGATAATATCTGGTCTGGGAACTAAGATTTGCTTGTGGAATTTTTCTGGTACCATTACAGTTCTTGGTGCAACTGGAGAAACAACTTCTTTATCAATATAGGATCTTACTACTTGCTATAAGTTTGGTCTTGGGATCATTCTTGATCTTGGAATAACCTAATCAACATATTTAGTAAGTGGTGGTGGTTGTACCATATAAGGTCTAGGAACTACATGTTCTTGCATTAAAGTTTTTGGTGGTTGAGGAATAGCAATTGGTATTTCTTAAACAACTTTTCTATGGAATCCCATTTTAGATGGTGAGTTGACTAAGATTTAGTTTTGAACTTATCTTGGAACCATTGATGTAATTGGTGGTCTTGGAACTTGAATTGTATTTTGATATCTTTGAGGAATCATTGCTATTTTAGGTGGTTGAGGTATCATTACTTAGTTTTCATAAACTTGAGGTTGCATATATACTTGAGGATTAAGGAATTGTTGTCCATACATTTGTAACCCATATTGGGAATTTGCTGGTGAAAGGGATCCATACTATTGTTGGAAGTAAGGGTTCATCATATTAGCCATAGGGTTTCCATACATGCCTCCAAATTGAGCCATTTGATTTTCCATCATTCCTCCATAAAATTGGTTCTAAGGGTATCCGAATTGTGCTAATTATGGCATTCCTGAATTTAAAATGTTTCCTTAAGGTTGTAAATTTTGAATATTTTGTTAAGTTGGTACTACTTCTGGTAAATTTGTCATAGTATAAAATAAATAAATTAATTAATTAATAAATATCCAAAATTAATAAATGTCGATTTTATTTTTTGCTATTTTAATTTATTTATTTATTTTTAAGGGGTTTTGGGGTTTTGGGGTTTTGGGGTTT
>DYPF01000094.1 GCA_020720105.1 Chloroherpeton thalassium | reverse complement strand
CTATTGCACCTGGGTCGATTCCGCCGTGTCCAGGATCCAAATAAAACACATATCCACTTAACTTTGTATTTATTTTTGGAATGTTCTTATACTTTTTTCCAAAAATTGAGTTGCTTTGTTTTATGACTGGTTTAACTGTTGTTACTTGTTCTACTTGCTTTGTATCTGGTTGTTTTATTACTTCTTCTTTAATTTCAATAGGCTTTTTATCTTCAATATTTAGATTATTGCTTGATTTATCATCAAGTAAATGTATCGGCACCCACAAGATATTGTCAGTTTTGAAGGATTTGCTCTTCAATTTTTTCTCGAACATTAAGTTATTGTAATCCTGTATTTTCTTAGCATGGTTATAATCATCAATTCCAAGGCTCGATCTTATTGTGGTTCCATCAAAAACAAAGAGAGCTATCGGTAAAGAATAAGTTTTGTCAAGAATGATTTCATCTTTATTTGTGAGGTTTTTCTTATTCAGGCTAATGAATTTCTTAATATAGGAGGAATCTGTTGGTAAATTGTAACGTTTGAGGATAACTAATACGCCATCGCCCTTCTTTGGAGTTGCTTGAAGATAGTCTTGGCAGATAAGTTGCGAAGTAAAGAAAAAAGAAAACAATAGTAATAAAACACTTTTTTGTAATAAATTCATTAAATAATCCCCCAAAATACTCCAAAATTTACAAGATATTCCTAACTTGAACAAATTATAATTCAAAATTAAGTAATTTTGTTTTTTTTTCAAAATAAATGAAGAAATTCTTTTTAACAAATTTTATAATAGCAGTATTTTTATCCGTTCAATTTGGTTTTGCCCAAAAAGTAGAATTGGGTATTGATGTTCTAATTAATGAAAAGTCAAATTTATTAATAAATAAAAAAGTAGCTATTTTAACAAATTTTGCTGGTCGTTCGCAAAGTGGTTCATTATCAGTTGAAGATTTATTAGTTAAATCAAATATTAATTTACAACTCATCTTCACACCCGAACACGGATTTTATGGAAATGTTGCCGCTGGCGAAAATGTGGATGATTCCAAGTATATGAATATCCCAATTGTTTCTCTTTACGGGAGCAATAAAAAAATCCCCATCAAATACGAGAGCGACTTTGATGTTTTGCTTGTTGATTTGCAAGATATTGGCATTAGAGCTTACACTTACATAAGCACACTTTATTATGTTATGCAATCTGCTGCCGAACTTGGTAAGGAGATTATTGTTTTAGACCGCCCAAACCCTCTCGGTGGTGTTTCCATTGATGGCAATGTTTTGGAAAAGGAGTGGGAATCATTCATCGGCATTATTCCGATTAGCTATATTCACGGATTGACTATCGGGGAAATTGCTATGATGATTAACGAAGAAAATTGGCTGAGTAAAGATGCAAAAATCAAAAAATGCGACCTTAAAATTGTCCAGATGAAAGGCTGGGAAAGATGGATGCAATGGGAAGATACTGGCTTAATGTGGTTTCCTACTTCACCAAATATTCCCACAGTTGATGCAATTCGTGGTGCTGCAATGCTTGGGTGGATTGGCGAATTAAGTTTGTTTAGCGTTGGAATTGGAACTAATTTGCCTTTTCAATATTTTGGTTTTCCCACTTTTAGTAATGATTTCTTTGAAACATTCAATAATTTTGAATTTAATGGAGCCAAATTATACCAATCTCATTTTCTTCCTGTTTTCGGAAAATATTCAAATCAATTATGTAAAGGATTTATTTTGAAATTTGAAAAAACTAATAATTTCACTCCATATTCCAATGGTATTGATTTCTTGCTTCACATCCGTGAAAACTTTCCTGCATTTTTCAATATTGCAAATATTGAAGAAAATAAACAAAAAATGTTCAAGAAAGCAACTGGAACCAACGATGTATTCGATCTACTCTTCGCAAATAAAAGCTCAGAGAAAATAAGGAAAGCTGCCAGCAAAGGTTTAATTGAATTTATCAACCTCCGCGAAAAATATCTATTGTATTAATATACAACATCTTTCACACAATTAAAACAATATTTTACTTATATCTATTTTGAAATTCTATTACGGGTTGTAATTGGCTGGACTTGAATTCTTCTATATTACCATCAAAAACTTTTTGGGCATTGTGGAGCATTATCACAGAATCGGCAATATTATAAACACTAAATAAATCGTGAGTTATCACAATCGAGGTTACTTTCAATCGATTTTGGATACTTACAATCAATTCATCAATTTGATTGCTCGTTACGGGATCTAAACCAGTAGTTGGCTCATCGTAAAAAATATATTCGGGAGTGCCGACCAAAGCACGAGCCACCCCTACACGCTTACGCATACCACCAGATAAATCAGATGGCATCTTCTGGCTAAGAATTTTCCATTCTTTTTCGAATAAATTTGCATCGTTCGTGGCATCAGGCAATAATTGCACTGCTTGAAGCACTCGTTTTGCTTCGGATTCCAAATATTTAAAGTCGCATATTCCTCGTTCAAATAATCCAAGAATAACATTTTCATAAACGTTATAAGAATCAAAAAGAGCTGCTCCCTGAAACACATATCCCATTTTCTCGCGAATTTTGAATAATTCTTTCCGAGAGAGCTTTTGAATTTCGTAATCTTCCACAAATATAGAACCTTGGTCGGGCGGTAATAATCCAACAATTTGTTTGATTAAAACACTTTTTCCGCTGCCTGATTTGCCAATAATGCAAGTGGTTTTACCTTTTTCGATTGTCAAATCTATTGAGTTGAGTATAATTTTATCACCAAAAGATTTGCTTAAATTATTAATTTTTATCATATATTCACTGAATTATAATACAAATTTAGCAAAGTTTAACTAATTTGTTAATTTATTATTCTCATAAACGTTTATTTACAAATAATTGTGAAAAAAATGCAAATTCTTAATAAATACCTATTACTTGTAGTATCAATAATATTATTATTTCCAGCAAACGATTCGTTTTCGTCTGAAATTTATGTTCGAAATGTATATTTAGAAAGACACAATATTGCCGAAAACGATTCAAATTCACTTGCAAGATTTATGAATAATTTTCATTTTAAAACACGTCCATTTGTAATTAAAAGTGAATTATTATTTGAAGAGGAATCTACTAATGATTATTTATTAATTGAAGAAACTGAACGAAATTTGAGGAAATTGGGCATTTTTACTGATGCAGAAATTGAATTAGATTCCATCGGATTTGATCAATATAATGCTTATGTAACTACAAAGGACTCTTGGACTACTTTTCCAATGCCAGTCTATAATACTGGCGGCGGGTTTGATAATTACGGATTAGACCTTGACGAATTTAACTTCCTTGGTACTGGAACTCGTCTGAAATTCAAAGGAATATATCGCAAAGAAAGTAATATCGGCTGGGAAGGAGCATTTGTGCTCTTCAATTCTCGATTGCCATTTACTGATTTACAGGATTCGATTGCAATAATTTCGAATAAAAATAGAACCAGTCAGCAAGCAATCTTGCAAATTCCTTATAGAACTCTGTCTTCGCCATTATCTGTTGGTGTTAAATTTGCAAACTATCATGGTAAAGACTTTTTATTTCGAAATTCTACAGATTACGAATTAATAAATTCCGATTTTACATCGCTGGATTTATGGTATTCTCGTGCTTGGTTCGAGCAAGATAGATTATTCATTACTGCAATTGCTTCGCTAAATAAAGCAAATAGAGAGAGCGATGAATATCGGCAAGCTTATGATAATTCTAGCTATTTTATGATGAACTTTTCCTCGATTTCACAAGATTTTGATTACATTAAAAATGTAAATTCTCCAATTGGCGAAGATTTGATTTATGGTGGCTACGGAAGTGCAAGTATTGGCAAAATATTTCCAATCACTAATGAAGGTGATAATTTATACTATATTTCAGCAGCAGCAGAGAAATCGTTTTATACTGATGATTTCTATTTATATTTGATGGCTTCGGGTGCAAGTGGATTTAATAATTATGTTAAACCTAAATATACTTACCAAAATGCTCAAGCAAATTATTATTATAAAATTTCCAAAAATTTTCTATTAACTGGAAGGGTTTACGAGGAGGCAGTATGGAATTGGGAAGGTTGGCGGCAATTGCTTATTGATTCGGAAAATGGATTGCGGGGTTATGCATTAAATGAATTTCAGGGCGACAATCGAATGTTTATTAATACTGAATTAAGGTATTTTATTAATTACGAACTCCTCTATTTCCGTTCTTCAATAGTTGGTTTCTTTGATATTGGCTCGGTATGGGGACAAAATAAGAAAATTTATGAATCGCAATTTTACAATTCCGCAGGATTAGGCATCAGATTGCATTTTGTAAAGTCAAGAAATTCAGAACATTTGTTTAGATTTGATTTTCCATATAATTTTCATACAAAACAATTTGGAATTGTTTTCACAACCAAACAATTTTTCTCATCGTTTAAAAATCATCAGTTTAGTATACCAGATTTATTCGGTAGGAAAAATGATATTGATTAGATTTTTTGCAATGTAATCTACTATTTTCATAAGATTTCAATCAAAATCAATATTCTTCTATTAATTTTGTATTTACATTTATTACATTTTTTATGAACAATACAAAAGTTATCCTCCACGATGTTGGTTTACGAGACGGACTTCAATCAATCAGCAAAATTGTTGATACTGATACAAAATTAAAATGGCTACAAAAGTTAATAGATGCAAATGTTAGATATATTCAAGTTGGTTCATTTGTCAATCCCAAAGTTCTACCTCAAATGGCAGATACTGATGAAATTTTTATGCGAATAAATAATGGCGAAGTTCGCAAAAATTCTGATACAATTTTAACTGCACTAATCCTAAACGAAAAAGGAATGGAAAGAGCAATTAATTCAAAAGTTGATAAAATTCTGATGGGCGTTTCTGCAAGCGAAACACATAGTCTGAAGAATACTAAAATGTCGGTTGATGAAGCAACAAATAGAATTATTGAAATTGCCAAACAATGCAGAGCAGAAGGATTTGAAATACAAGTTTCGGTTCAATCTGCCTTTGGTTGTGGATTTGAAGGAAAAATTGAGACACAAAAGGTACTCTCAATCGTTGAGAAATATGTCCAAAATGGCATTAATAACATTAGTCTTGCCGATACAGCTGGACACGCCAATCCACTTGCAGTAGAAAGTATGTTCAAAAGAATTTTGAATTTGGATAGCGATGTTGAATTAGCTTGTCATTTCCATAATACCTACGGAATGGGAATGTTGAATGTTCTTGCCGCAATAAATTCAGGTGTGAAATTTATAGAGAGTTCTTTTGGTGGAATTGGTGGCTGTCCATTCACAAAAGTTCCTGCTGGCAATGTTTGCACAGAAGATATTGTGCATTATTTCAATAGAGAAGTAATTCCTAACGGAATTAACTTAAACCAACTTATTGAATTATCTAAAGATGCAGCAAATTATTTAGAATTGGAATTACCTGGATATGTTTATAAAACTGGGGCAATTAATTGGAATTAATTATGAACAAAATATTAGAAAATATCAAAGTTTTAGATTTAACAAATGTATTATCAGGTCCATTTGCCACTCTTCATTTATCGCTTCTGGGAGCAGATGTAATCAAAATTGAAAATCCCAAAGATGGTGATTTAGCACGCAAATTAGGCTCAAAGTCAGAATACAATAATTTGCTGATGGGAACAAGTTTTTTAGCCCAAAATGCAAATAAAAAATCATTAACATTAAATCTTAAATTTGACGAAGGCAAAGAAATTTTTAAGAAATTAGTAGCTGAAAGTGATGTAATTGTCGAGAATTTTCGTCCAAAAGTAATGGAACGATTGGGTCTTGGCTATGATGAATTAATTAAAATAAATCCCAAAATAATTTATTGTGCCATTTCGGGCTTTGGTCAGGACGGACCAGATGCCGATAAACCTGCTTATGATCAAATTATTCAAGGTTTAAGCGGCGTTATGGCAATAAATGGCGACCAAACTCTTAATCCACTTCGCTCTGGCTTTCCTGTTTGCGATACTGTCGGTGGCTTAAATGCAGCATTTGCAATAATGTCTGCACTTTTTCATCGCGAACGAACTGGCGAAGGTCAGTTTATTGATATTGCTATGCTCGATTCAATTATGCCATTGATGGGTTGGGTAGTTTCCAATTGGCTATTAGCTGGTCAGGCACCGCAATTGCTCGGTAATGACAATTTTACTGCTGCACCATCGGGTGTATTCAAAACCAAAGATGGATCGATGAATATTGCTGCAAATAAGCAGGAACAATGGGAACAACTTTGCAATTTAATTGGAATACCTGAATTAATTGAAGATCTAAGATTTAAAGAGAGAGATATACGCAAAAAAAATAGGTTTGAATTAACACCAATAATTGAGAAAGTTTTACAAACCAAAGAAACAAGTTTTTGGGTAGAACTTTTTAATAATAATGGAATTCCATCTGGTGAAATATTGAGTTTTGCAGAAGCATTAGACCAAACCCAAATCAAACACCGACAGACTTTTAACAATGTAAATGTTACTGGGATTGGCGACGTGCCATTATTCAATTTGACTGCAAAATTTTCCAAGACACCAGGATTTGTGGAAACTCCCCCACCACTATTGGGAGAGCATACATTGGAAATTCTAAGTAAAATTGGATATGACAATGATAGTATTGATATGCTAAAATCCAAGAAAATTATTTAACAGAATTAGAATGAATAAGTTAGCCCGGTTTTGATTAATCGGGCTAATTTTGGCTTTTTTACATTAAATTCAGATAAATAAACAAATCCAAGTTCAAACTCAAAATCTTTGATAAATTCATATTCGATTGCAATACCAGTACGAGATTCTTCAAATTCCCCAAATTCCAAATTTGTGAAATTATAAAATGTTTCATTGTAAAGAGAAGTTGAGAATTTTTTACTAATATCGTATTCAAGTTTGAATTTATTTCGGAGATATGTTTCGTAATTCTTTTCTTTATATTGATACATAAAGCGATAATCTAACTCGAAATCTCTAATGTCTATTGCATAATTTAATGCAACGAAATACTCGTTTCTTGGAATCAAATCTTTGTGTTTAATTCGATAGGAAAGTTCAACTTCAACATTATTTAGAAATTCATAACCAAATGTCAGGCTATTTAGGTACGTTTTCTCCTTTTCATAATCTAACTCATAACGGGCTTCGCCTTCGTAAGAAAGTTTAAATTTTTTTAGAAAATTATATTTTAAATTTATGCTATTCCAACTTTCTAATTCATTGTATGGAACATACTTAGCATACGATTTGATTGAAACACTAAGTATGGCAAATACTATAAATATTAATTTCAGATATTTATTAAATTTCATTTTTTCTTGGACATTTCTCTATAATATACTTTAATTCGGGCGGTATCTTTAACAAAGTCAACATCACCGACTTCGCATCTTGTAATATCCAATCCTGTTCTCAACTTTAAATCACTAATTAATTTATCGTAAAATTCAGGTTTAATTAATTCAATTTTCTCAAAAACAACAAATTTTGATTTCTCGCTTTTTGTCCAAATTAATTCAAGAATAAAAATTGTTAGTATTATTGCACTATTTGTAAAAATAACAAACAACATAGAAAAGTTATTATAATGTATGGAGTTAATAATTGCTAAACTTATGGTTGCAAATTGATAAGTCATTTCTTTTATTGGCATTACATTAGTTCGATAACGAAGAATCGAGAAAATTGCAAATATTCCAAATGCAAAGCCTAAACTTAGTTCCACATTACTTAATAAAATACAAATAAAGAAAACTACAATATTGAAAGTTACCATTACAAAGAAATATTCGTTATCTTTATAATTTTTTAAATATATCATTCCCGAAATTAAGAACAAGGAAACAAGATTTATGATAAATCTAATTAAAAAATCCCAATATTCCCATTTTGTTGCTGAGTTCAATATCAGTGTTGTATCCATAATATTTACCGTAATTTATTATTTTAATGATGTTTAAATATCGCGATTTGAATCTATTATATTTAATGTTTGGCTTAGTAAGAAAAATACCGAAGCAATACTTACTCAATTCAATTTGCTTAGCATTAACTTGATTGAAAATTTGAGCAGTATATTCAGGCAACTTTTTGTTGGAATATTTATGTTCAATTATAACAAGATCTTTTATAACTGAATTATTTGAATTACCATAAGATAAGTCAAAATCAATTGTAATTTTTTCTTGAGTTTTTATATTTATTAACGTAATTCTCTTGTATTCAACTTTCAAAGTACTTTCTAATTGTACACTGCAATTTGGAATAAATTTCTTTAAAAAATCACTGTGACTTTGAAAAGATTCGTTGCCAATTGAGTCTAATTTTAATCGTTTTTTTTGCGTGAACCCCTTATTGTTCTTAAACTTGATCTCTAAGAATTGCTCTTTAGTTTCCTCATAAATTCTTGTCCGCACTTTATATCTTGTCTGCTTTTTATTGTGATGTGCATTATAAAATGATAAATCTTTTGTATCATAATAATCTGTTATATAATTAAAATATCGATTATTCTTTAGTTCTAATATGTTAAATTCATTCTTTAATTTATCCAATAATTGATTAAGTAATGAGCGATGAATAATAAACTTTTTATCAAATCGATTTAGTAAATTCAAACTATTGAGTTCATTCAATCCAACTGCATCAAATTGAGATATTATTAGAATATCGTTTAGTTTGTTAGATGAATTTGTGGTATAAATTTGATCTTTAAACATATCAAACCTTCATTATTTTAATAAAAGAAGTTTGAAATCTGCCATTCTCATCCAGATAATTAATTTGTAAAAAATACAATCCTTTTAGTTCTTTACTAATATCAATCATAATTTCATTTGCGTCTGCATTAGCACTTTTTAGTGGTTCAAGATAAATTAGGCTTCCAAATGTATCAAAAAGTTTAATGTCAATTAAATTTATTACTTTGTTTGTAGGGACTATCCATATTTTGTCTTTTGTTGGATTAGGAAAAACATAAACACTATTTGAAACTTTCGTAATTGAATTAATTGAGCTATTTTTTCTACCGGGAGTGCCTAATTCAACAAACGAAGCATTCCAATTAAGTCCATTATTATTATCGGAATTTGGGTTATTTAGCTCCAAACTTGGACCTTTCCCATCGGCAGCAGCTGGCCAAGGTGAAATTGTTTTATATTCAACAAAGTCCATTAGGCTACCTGATTTATCAAATAGTCTAATTATATCTCCACGTCCCAGACCAAAATCAAAACTCCCTTGATAATTTTGAATATCGGGGTAAAACGAAGTAAATTCGCTTTTATCATAAATTAATACTAAGTAATTATCTGGTTTAATAGTTGTATTTTTGTCAATTACATAAATATGGTCGTCATCAGAATCCTTCAAAACCCAATCAGAAATATCAATAATATTATTAGAATTATTGTAAAGTTCAATCCAATCTTTTGTATCCTTGTTATCTGGTGATTTATACATTATCTCATTTATTATTATAGAGTTAGATGCAAGTGTATCAGATTCATCTTCAAAAGTTGCAATTAGCTCATATTTATCATAGTTAGGTGAAAATACAATTACATTATTGCTCGTTGTATCTTGCATCCATCCTCTGAACTTATAACCTTTTTTGGGATACACTGAAATATTCATTGGAAAATTAGAAAAATACTTACCAGAAAAATCTGACATTAAAGGCAAAGAGTTAATTTTAAATTCACAAGAATTAGGAATATTTGATTGTATTCTTACATCAATAACCTCACCAATCTTGAAAAAATCTCTTAGTTGATACCAAATTCTTCTGCTTCTATCAGTCGTGAATTGTTTTAGAGAATTACTATAAAAAATACGTAAGTAATAAGTAAATAGGAGGTATAGAACTATTCA
>DYPF01000379.1 GCA_020720105.1 Chloroherpeton thalassium | reverse complement strand
AAGCTTCGGCTTTGAAAGGACGAATGTTTTTGCCTATAAAAGCCCTTACTTCGTGATTGTTATAATTTTAATGCCATTTTGAATAATGTAGCAGGGGATAATCTGAATGAAAGAAATAAAAAATGAAGAAAAGTCATGTATTTTGCTAAGTAAAAGGATGTTGCTGCAATTGTATAAGCCAATCTAGAAAAGTAATTCGAGTACTTTTTATATGAAATGTAGCCTGAGTTTTTCAGGATATTAAAGAAAACAATATGATCATTTAATAATGAATTTGAAATTTGATGCGACATTGATTCTGCATAAACTCTATAAATAAATGGGGAATCAGGGATATAGTATATCAAGCCATATTGGAATATTTTTAACAAAAAATAACGGTCTGCACTACTGCTTAATTTTTCGTTAAATTGAATGTTTTTATTCTTAATCATTTCGTTATCAAATAAATAACCAGACGGGCAAGTTATTTTTGATTCGTCAAATTGAATGATGTGTTGAGCATTATAAGTATTGTCAACCAGACTTTTTTCCCTTTCTTCGTTCACTAAATAAACGACATTAGAACACACCCCAATAAATTGAGTGTTCTTTTGTAACGCTTCTACTCGATTTGCAATGAAATTAGGTGTTAAGATGTCATCAGAATCAAGAAATACTATGTATTTCCCATTAGAGTTTTTCAATCCGTTATTTCTTGCATTTGAAACTCCTTGATTGGCTTGTTTAATGTATTTAATTCGTGAATCTTGAAACTTTGTTATTATTGAAGGGCTACCATCAGTACTGCCATCATCTACGATTATTACTTCAAGTGCTTTATATGTTTGGTTTAAAACCGATTGAATTGTTTCGGAAATAAACCGTTCTGAATTATAACAAGGAATAACTACTGAAACCATATTTATTCTTTTTTACAGATTACAAAAAATGTTTTGCATCTTTTAATTTGATCAAGGGAATCGTTTACTAATTCATAATCTTCGGCAACAGGATAGAAAGGCCTGTTTATTAGTATCTTAAAAATAATGTCCTTTAGTTTAAGTGGTGTTTTTCTAAGGCCTCTTAAATAAAGTATACGTTCCAATAAATTTGTAAATTTGAACCTTATGCTATTGTGATAAGTGTACCTAATATATGCTTGTCCATATATTTCAAATTTAGAAAAAAGTGAATTGACTATATTAAATAATTCGTCATATGTAAATTCTTGTGTATGGTATGGATTAACTACAATACCTTTCGGACTATTAATAAGAATATTGGGCGTCGATAAAAAAAGTGTACCACTAGGCTTAATAACTCTATAAAATTCCTCTAACATCTTAACATATTCTGTAGTATGTTCTATTGTCTCAAAACTGACTAATATATCTTGAGAATCTTTACCAAGGTTAAGATTAGTGCCATTTAATAGCATGAAATTTAAATTTTCTTTGCTCCAGGTCGACTTGCAAAAATCTACGGTATCTTCAGAAATATCACCGCCAACAACAAAGCCTTGTGTGTATTGAGCAAGGTGATTACTGCCATAGCCATTACCGCAAGCAATATCTAAAACATTTTCGTACCCAACCATATGTTGAGACACATATTGATATCGAAAAGTATGCTCACCCCACCATGGATTATCAATATCTATTTGTTGACGTTCACTTGACATAAATATGCTTGATTACACTACTATCCGAAACTTTAAAAAACAAAAGTGCCTGAGAATATCCTATTTTTGTAGTCAACAAAAACTTTCAGAAATAATGAAATTACACAGGCGTA
>DYPF01000093.1 GCA_020720105.1 Chloroherpeton thalassium | reverse complement strand
CTGTACTTTTTCCAAATTTAACTAATTAAAACCTCTTTTCCAAATATTTGTGGGTAATGCGTAGCCCTTTTCCGTAGGGAACAGGCATGCCTGTTCCCTACAAAATTCCCATTCTCGGAGGGGGTTAGGGGGAGGTTCTGATATAATTTTTCTCAGATGTAGTCCATCTTAAGACAGCCACATCTATTTTGCAATAACATTTTCCCACGAAAAATTCTTGGGCTATGATTATCTACTCATACATTTTCAAATTATTTTCTCTTTTTTACTCCAAGAAAAACCGATAACTTCCTTGAGGTTGTGGGATTAGATGAGCGAATTATATTTTTTTTGCCTAAAACGAAAGTTGTGGAGCCTCCACCATCTAAATTAATTGCATCATACATTTTAAAATGTTTGGCAATCTTCTCTAAATCTTTCATATTTGCACCGAATTGTTTATTGGCAGAATTTGTTCCTGCTACAGCAATTAGGTATAAAGTATCCTTATTTTTATCATAACCAACAAGCGTTCGTGTTAGTTGGGAGTTAATAAATCGTCTGCCTGTACTTCCTTCACTTTGTGCTTTATGCAAATATATTCCGTCATTTGCTATACTTGGAGTACCCGCAAGACCACAATAAAACTCAATATTCTGATAAATATTTGTCTGAAAAAGTACGCTAATCGTATCTCCTGCTTGCGGATTGATAAATGGTGGAAAGTCAAGTCCGAGTGAAACGACACAATGATTTTTGGGAATTTCAATTATACTACCACTATATTTTCTAACAATGACTTTATAAGATTTATTTACATTCGGGTGTTCAAGATATTCACATAGATATTTACGAGTATTTGCTTCTAATTGGCTTTGTCTGAGCGATGCTTTGATTTCTTCAATATAAGAAAGTGTATCAAATTCAAGTTCGGTATCATCATCAACTAAAAATTCCTTCATATCTTTATACCATTCCTTGTAAGCAGAATCTATTGCTTTCTCGATGCTTCTTGTTTTAACAAAAGGAATAGTATCGCCATAGAAATGATTGTAATAGGCTAATCCAAGCGAGTCGCGTCTTTTGTTTGTATAATTGATGGGTAGTTCATAATTTTTGTAAAAGATTGTTCCTGAAATATCAAAATCATCAATATATGGAGTGCAATTCTTATCAAAAAATAGAGAGCTCCATTTTTTATACTGATCCATGACCAATATTTCACCTTGAATGAATGTAGAACCGATTGGATGATTATTATATGCACTCCAAAAGCTACCATTTACCATTCCATAAATTGCTTCGGTTGGGTTTTCTACTTCAAGATAATCAAAAAAATCAGTCAAACCAGCAATATTACTTCCAGATTTGCCGATGAAAAGTTGATTTTGCTCATTATGGATAGCTACTTTAAGTAAATGAACAGAAAAGTGGCTCTTCCCATCTCCAAGCCAAAGATTTTGATATATTACGCCATTAGCCAGAATGGAATCTTTTCTAATTTCTTCTTTTTTAATTGTGAAATTTGCCGTTCTTACTCTTTTTTTTCTCTTTTTTGCATCAACATCAAGTGAATTAGACACGAAAACAATAGAAAATATTAATAGAAATAAAAAAAATACATCAGATTTTGTTTTTTTCATAAACTTTTTGATAAATTTGAAAACTTAGAAAATGTAAATTATCAAATTATTGTTAAACAATAAAAAAGGAATGCAAAAATGGAATATTCTACTCTTATTTACGAAAAGCGTGAACACTATGGTTTAATCACACTTAATCGCCCCGATAAATTAAATGCACTTAATTTTCAATTATTTACTGAATTAAATGATGTAATTACAAACATTGAACTTGACGAATCAATTTATGCTCTAATTATTACTGGCTCAGGCGAGAAAGCCTTTGCTGCGGGAGCAGACATTGGAGAATTGAACAAGTCGGATATTCGCTCCGGCAAGCAATTTTCTGAATACGGCTCAAAAGTAATGCTCAAATTGGAACAATTAAATATTCCTGTAATCGCTGCTATAAACGGCTTTGCTCTAGGTGGTGGATTAGAACTTGCTCTTTCTTGCCATATTCGATTCGCAAGTGAAAAAGCAAAAATGGGACAACCCGAAGTAAATTTGGGAATTATTCCTGGCTACGGAGCAACTCAAAGATTGCCTAAAATCGTAGGAAAAGCCAAAGCAATAGAACTTATTATTTCAGCAAAAACTATTGATGCTGAAACAGCGAAATCAATAGGTTTAGTTAATGAGGTGTTCCCACATACTGAACTATTGGATAAAACCATTGAATTTGTAAATTTAGTATTGAGCAAAGGTCCATTAGCTGTATCGGCTGCTGTTAAAACTATTAATGCAAGTGAAAATTTAACCCTCCAAGATGGATTATCTTACGAATCTCAAATTTTTGGCGAAGTATGCGGAACTCAAGATTTTAAAGAAGGTACTGGTGCATTTCTCGAGAAAAGAAATGCTAATTTTATTGGAAAATAGGACTTCTGGTTTTGATAGATTTTATATACAACAAAATTGTTTTGCCTTTGCTTACTTACTTCTTTAAGAATTTCTCAAAAAACAAAGAGAAATTTTTAGAAAGAGAAAGGATCATTGAGGAAAGTTGGGCTGGATTAAAAAAATATCCACACTTACAAAAAAGAGTGTTGATTCATTCTGCTTCGATGGGTGAATTTGAACAGGTAAAACCAATTATAGAAGAATTGAAAGCAAAAGATGACTCTTTGTATATAATTTGTAGTTTTTTCTCTCCATCTGGTTTAAATAATGCAAAAAATTATAAATTTGCCGATAAAATATGCTATTTACCAATTGATACTGATGAGAATATGGAAAGGTTTGTTCAGTCTATCAAACCTGATATTGCAATAATTGTTCGATATGAAATTTGGAGAAATTTAATAAGAAGTTTGTTTAATAAACATATTCCAATTATTCTTGTTAATGCAACAATGCCTACAAACAACTTTTTTAGAACTTGTTTTTTACCAAGAAAATATCTTTTTCAAACACTTTCCTTGCTGACTACAATTTTTACTGCAGGCAGCAGGCATACTCATTATTTTGATGGATTACATCTGAAAAATACAGAAGTAAGGACACTCACAGACACTCGGTTTGATAGAATAGTAAAATATTCTGAAAGTATTAACCATAATGAAATCCTTGATACAGATTTATTTGATGCTGATGAATTAATTATTGTTGCTGGAAGTATATGGAATGTTGACGAAGATATTATAATAAAAGCAGTTGCAAATGTGAGAAAAGCTCTTGATGTTAAAATTCGTGTAATTTATGTTCCTCACGAGCCTACAGAAGAAAATTTAGATAATTTATGTGCAAAATTAGGACCTCATATTCTATACTCAAAACTTATTCAATGCTATGGTGAATATACAATCAGTGATTTGAAAGAAAAAATTAACTACCGAGATTTTGTTATTGATAAAGTTGGCATTTTGTTAAGTCTATACTCATTTGCTGATATTGCTTATATTGGTGGTGCTTTTGGCGATGGTATCCACTCAGTTACCGAAGCTGCAGTCTATGGCATTCCGATAATATCAGGACCAAAATTAGAAAAATCAACAGATGCAAAAAATCTAACAAAAAACAAAGCTCTGAAGACAATAAATAATACAAAAGAATTGGAGGATTGGCTTAAATTATTAATTGTAAATAAGGAATATCGTAAGGATTTAGGAAGAATGGCAAAAGAATATGTTTATAATTCTGCTGGCTCAAGTAAAATTGTTATCGATAGGATACTTGATTATTTGAATGAAAATGAGAAAATCAAATAGATTGGAGTTGTATGAATAATAAATT
Organism: Chloroherpeton thalassium; assembly: GCA_020720105.1. Classification (GTDB taxonomy): domain Bacteria; phylum Bacteroidota; class Ignavibacteria; order Kapaibacteriales; family UBA2268; genus GWF2-33-9. The sequence continues at coordinate 6,121 of DYPF01000093.1, read as the reverse complement.
TTATTTACCTATAATCGTCAAAGTATCAAAATAAATAGATTTATGGATAGAATACAAGTAATAATATTGGGAATTACTGCTGCACCAGGTGGCAATGCTTTTGCTTTAATACTCAAAGAACTCGATGGCAATAGAAGATTGCCGATTATGATTGGCACTTTCGAGGCACAATCGATTGCTTTTGAATTAGAGGGCATCACTCCACCACGTCCAATGACTCACGATTTAATAAAGATTATTTTTGATACATTTGGACATACTCTTGCTGAAGTTGTTATTGATGAACTCCACGACGGCACTTTTCACGCTAAGTTAATTTTCGATAATGATATTTTCAGAATTGACTGTAGACCGAGTGATGCTATTGCAATTGCTGTCAGAATTAATGTGCCAATTTACATTAGTGAAGATATTTTTTTAGCATCAGGAAAATTACCATCAGACCAAGATTATCCAGGAGAAGATGATGAATTTCCTTTAGATCAAACTACATCAAAAACTTCAAGTACAGGTAATAAAAGATTAGATATTATCCAAGTACAATTAAATAAAGCTATTGATGATGAAAATTACGAATTAGCAGCAAAGTTACGTGATGAAATAAAGAAAATATTGGAAAAGTCATAAAAATTTCAAGAAAAATCAATCTAAATTTACGATAATTTATTTTTTTTCCTTAATTTTGTATTCTTGTTTTTTACAAAACAAGCCGGGGTAGCTCAGTTGGTTAGAGCAATGGAATCATAATCCATGTGTCGGGGGTTCAAATCCCTCCCTCGGTACCACAAATCCTTAATATCATTCCTAATCTTTTTCCTAATCTTTTTCTGGTGGTTTAACAAAAAATACATTCGATGGATCATCTGATAATGTTTTTAATGTTTTCTTCAATTCATTGTTAGACTTTCTAAATTCTTCAATTAATGAATTCAGCGACATTATTGTAAAATCACTCTTAACGGAAATATTTCTTACTAAGTAATCAAAGTTTTGCAAAGTAGTATCATAGTCCATATATACTTTATCTAAAAATTCACCAACCTCTACTCTTTGAACCTTCTCTTTGAGTGCTTGGATAGTAGCAACCATTTCGTCAGCTGAATTAGCAACATCATAAGAAGAACGTATTAGGTTATTCAATACCATTGTTGTATCCAAAATACTAAGAAAATTAGCTAAACTATTAGTTGATTTCTCAAAATTAATAATAGTAGATTCGATATTTTTGTCATTCAAAACACGATTCATATTTTTGAGCACTAATATAGTTTCGTAGGAAATTTCTCCAAATTCAACTTGCAATAAATTATTCATTACATCTTCAGCAGCTATTGCAATTTCATCAATTCCGGAGGGTGCAGACGGGATAACTTTATGTTCAGGTTTGAAATTAAGTTTAATTTTAGATAGTTTTTGTCCTTTTTCGGGTGTAAAGAGTTGCAAGAATTTCATACCCGATATGCCCATAAATTCTTGTTTTACTCGCATTTCTTGGTTGATTGTCAGTGTGGGCTCTAAAGTGAATTTAACTTGAACATAAGACATTTTTGGCAATATTGATATTCCGGTTACTGAACCAACAGGAACGCCCAGATATTTAACAGGAGAGCCTATTTCCAACCCCTGAACAGAACCATCAAAATATGTTACGTAAGTTTTGGTGGACTTAAAAATTTCATTTGAACTTAGAAAGAAAACCGATCCAATTAGTATAAAAATTGCTAATATTACAAACAAACCAATTAAAAAACTGGAATTAATAATTTTATTTTTCATTATTTACCTCATTTCTTATTCTGTTAAAAAAATTTGTTACTAATTTATTTTTAGAGAGTAATAATTCTTTTGGTGAGCCGATTTCCAATATACCTCTAACAGATTTATCTAATAAAATTACTCTATCCGCAATAGCAAAAATACTGGACAAGTCGTGAGTAATTATCACCATAGTTGTGTGGAGAGCTGAGTTCAATTCTCTTATTAGCTTATCCAACGAAGTTGACGAAATTGGATCTAAACCTGATGAAGGTTCGTCCAAAAATAAGATTTCGGGATCTAATGCCATCGCCCTTGAAATAGCAGCTCTTTTTTTCATTCCACCGCTTATTTCAGCAGGATAATAATCTTCAAAGTTGTTCAATCCAACACTTGTTAATTTTATTTTTGTAATTTCTTTTATTTGATTAATACTTAATTTAGTAAAACTTTTTAGAGGAAGTTCTATATTTTCGCTTAATGTCATCGAGGCAATCAATCCACCAAGTTGGAACATCACTCCAAACTTTTGTCTAATTTTACTTTTCTTTTGCTCCGAATTTGGGAAAAGATATTCATCGTCAATTATTATTTCTCCGCTCGTTGGCTCTTCCAAGCCAATTATCTGTCTTAATAATGTGCTTTTTCCACAGCCACTTCCTCCAGCAATACAAACAATCTCACCTTCGTATATCTTGAAATTAATGTTTTCGAGAACGGAAACATTCTCGTAAGATTTGAATAAATTATTAACAGTAATAATTGGTTTGCCAAACATAATTATAGTCCAATTAACGGAAATAATAAAGTAAAGAGTGCATCAATTAATATTATGTGAAAAATTGAAGTTACCACACTCGAAGTAGTATATCTACCAACACTTTCGGCACCACCGCTTACTTGGAAACCTCGGAAACAACCAATTATTCCAATCGAAAATGCAAAGAACAAGGATTTAATTATGCCTGAGGCAATATCACGAATAAATAAGGCTTCTTGTAATCGAATGAAATAAGATGAAACAGTAATATCAAGAATTCCCAGTGAGGCAACTAATCCACCCAAAATTCCAATTACATTAGTAATAATTACAATAAACGGAACAGCTACAATTATTGCAATCATTCTGGGCATTACTATAAAATCTATTATATCAAATCCCATAATTTTTAATGCATCAATTTCTTCTGATACCTTCATTGTTCCAATTTCTGCTGTAAAAGCAGAACCAGATCTGCCAGCAACAATTATTGCCACCATCAATGGACCCAATTCACGAGTAATGCTGATGCCAATTAAATCTGCTATAAACAAATCTGCACCAAATTGATGTAATTGCAATGCTCCTTGATAAGCAGTTATCAACCCAATTAAAAATGTAATTAATATTGAAATTGGTAATGCACTAACTCCCACAGCCGATAATTGGGTTGGAAAGTCACTCCATCTAATTGCTTTAATATGATAAAACAATTTTGCAAATCCCTTTAATATTTCACCAAAAAATTTTAGAAATAAATAAAAATCTTTAGTTAATTTTTGAGTAATTTCACCTAAATTACTTATTAAATTATAAATTGGATTTTGTTTTATTTTTGTATTTTTTATTTCTGAGTATGGTAGTTTTGATAGATATTCAAAAAAAACTGATATTTGCTCGTTTTTTCCTCTATATGAAAGTGTTTTATTGTTTTGATAAAAGTATTCTTTCAATTCTTTATTGAATACAAACAAAAACATATCATATTTTTCAATTTCGGTATAATCAAATATAACCTTGTCAAAAGTTGTTAAATCAATATTCTTTATAGTATTTTGATTGAATTTTTCTGCAGAACTAATAAACACATTTTCTAGGAAATTAACAATCAAAGTTCTATCCACAATATTGAATGGTAAGGCGTTATTTATTTCTTCAGAAATCATAAATTGTATTTAGCAATTTTATTAAATTCAAATTTAGTTAATATTATTGATTTTACAAAACTAATTCTTAATTTTGTTATATTATGAAAGCTCATTTTAAAATTGCATTAAGATATATATTCTCAAAACATAATTTTAACTTCATTACTATCATTAATTTTTTATCGTTAATTGGCATTATGATTGGAGTTGCTGCACTTATTATTGTTCATTCAATTTTTAATGCCTTCCAGCAAATTGCTATTGACCAAATTATTGGCTTCGACCCACATATAATTATCAAAACAAATTCAGAAACAGATTATCACAAAATATTAAGTTCATTTTCAACTGATAAAAATGTTAGTAGCATCGCATCTGTTAATGAAAATAGAATTATTGCAGTAAAAGGGAAAACTGCAAGAATGGTAAATTTACTTGCGATAGAAGATTCTACTAATAGATATCTTCGTAAATTAAGAAATACAATCATTGTTGGTACTACTTCGCTTTTAACTACCGAAAGTATTCCCAGAGTGTTGATAGGTAGCGGACTGGCAAGTGCCTACGATGTTTTAGTCGGCGATACTCTTGCTCTGACAACCCCAAAAGAAATTGAAGGAAATTTACTGAGTTTTTCATTGCCCGATGTCAATAACGTAATTATTGAGGGTATCTTCCAATCAAATGTTAAGGATTACGATTATAGTTACATATTTGCAAATCAGCAAATTTATCCAAGTTTGTTAGAAAAAAATGATAAATTTAGTATTTATATTAAAATCAAAAATATAGATGATTTAATTAAGATGCAGAAGTTATTTAAGAATAAATTTGTAAATGCAAGTATTTTTTCTTGGAAGGACTTGAATAAAGAATTTTATGGAGTGATGCAATTCGAGAAGATGGCAACAACTTTTGTGTTAAGCATTGTATTGATTGTAGCAATTTTCAACGTTTTTGCTTCATTAACGATGACTGTATTAGAAAAGAAAAAGGACATTTCAATTTTACGTGCTATGGGAGCAACAAGTATGTTTATACGAAAGCTATATCTATGGGAAGGTATTACTGTTGGTATTCTAGGAACATTCTTAGGAGCAACTTTGGGTGTTTCGTTATGCTGGGGCGAGCAATCTTTTAAATGGCTTAAACTTGATGCAAGCAAATATATTATGGATTCAATTCCCGTAGAATTAAATTACCTTGATGTTTTACTGATAATGCTTTTATCACTTTTTCTCACATTTTCTGCAACAATTTACCCCGCTTACCGAGCAAGCAAATTAAATATTATTGATAGTATTAGGGAGGAATAATGAAAATTATTGTATCTATGGGCGATCCAAACGGAATTGGTTTTGAATGTTTTCTAAAATCTTTAGATTTAATTGATTCAGAATCAAATAAATTTGATTTTACAATTGTTTCCAATAGCCTAACAATTAGGGAATATGCCGAAAGTTTGAATATTCATGTTATGATTGATAATCAATATTTTTTTTACAATAATCATCAAGTAAAGATTATTGAACAAGAGTATTGCCCAATTGAATTTGGCAATATTACCAAAGATGCTGGCAAGTTTGCTGTAAATTCACTTGTTTCAGCTTCTAATCTTATCAAATCTGGACAATATGATGCTCTTCTTACTTTGCCAATCGCTAAACATTCTGCACATTTAGCTGGTTTTAATTTCCCAGGACACACTGAATTTTTAGCTGACATTGACCGAACTTATAATCCCCTTATGATTTTATTCAATGATAATATGAAAATGGCTCTTGCTACTATTCATATTCCCATTAAAGCAGTCCCAAATCTCATAACTGCTGAATTAGTTGCCGACAAATTGCAATTGTATTTCAATTCTCTCAAATTTGATTTCGGTATTAATAATCCTAAAGTTGCCGTTCTTTCCTTAAATCCCCACGCAGGCGAAGATGGTGATATTGGAAATGAAGAGGTCTCAATTATTACTCCTGCTTTGCAAGAACTTCATGATTTAGGCTTTAATGCTATTGGTCCGCTTGTTCCCGATGCTTTTTTTCGTTATTATAATTATCTTTCTTATGATGCTGTCTTTGCAATGTATCACGACCAAGGCTTAATTCCCCTTAAAATGCTCTCTCAAAATGGTGGAGTTAATTTTACAGCTAATTTATCCTTTATTCGCGTCTCTCCTGACCACGGAACGGGCTTTGATATTGCTGGTAAAAACATTGCCGACCCCTTAAGTACTCTAAAAGCCATTCATTCCTCTTATGAAATACATCAAAATCGTATTAATTTTATTTAGTCAAAGAATAAAACTTTTAGTCAAAGAATAAAACTATTTAGTCGAAGAATAAAACTATTTAGTCGAAGAATAAAACTATTTAGTCAAAGAATAAAACTATTTAGTCAAAGAATAAAACTATTTAGTCAAAGAATAAAACTATTTAGTCGAAGAATAAAACTA
>DYPF01000378.1 GCA_020720105.1 Chloroherpeton thalassium | reverse complement strand
GACAACACAAACACCAGAAGTGAGGTTATTCTTTCTTCGGGCATTGAGTTTTGAAAATATCTTTGTTGACTTAATCAACAACTTAGTACCAAATTATGATTGTTGATTTTCACATATTAAAACATTAAGTTCAGAAAAAAAGGAGTAAATATGTTTATGAAATATTTTTTTGTGGTGATAATGTTTTTATTAATCACCTCAAACGCATTCCCGCAAAATGGCTGGCAAAGTTCGGTATCACCAACCAATACTAACCTTAACTCAATATTTTTTGTAAACAGTACAACAGGCTTTATTGCAGGAGGATACGGAGATTCTCCAAGCCCCTTTACAGTTATTTTAAAAACAACCAATTCCGGCTTAAATTGGAGCTCGGTATATCAAGTCAACTCTGCAGGCTTGCAAGATATCTTTTTTATTAATCCTCAAATCGGATATGCGGTTGGGGGTTATTATCCATACTCTTATATTCTGAAGACGACAAATGGTGGTAATAATTGGTTCTCGCAAAATTCAGGATTGAATAAAGCCTTATATTCCGTTGTATTTCTTAATGAGAACACAGGACTTGTTTGTGCAGATTGGGGAACAATTATAAAAACAACCAATGGAGGAAATAACTGGATTCAGACTAATTCTTGTTCACCTGATTATCTTGAATGTATTACATTCGTAAATAATTTAACCGGTTATTCGGTTGGAAGAGTTGGCCAGATTATTAAATCTACCGACGGAGGCGAAAATTGGTCATACCTTGTGAATTACAGCAGCTGGTTAAATTCTATTGCCTTCATTAATTCAGATGTCGGTTTCACAGTCGGTCAGTCAGGTAAAATATTGAAAACTCAAAATGCAGGTGTAACCTGGACACAAATTAATCTTGGACTTACTAATGATTTACATTCTGTCAGGTTTATTAATAACAATACGGGATACATAACAGGCAGTAACGGACTGATTTTATATACATCAAATTCAGGAAATAACTGGATTGCACAAAACACAGGAACTACAACCGTGATTACTTCCTTGCATTTTACTGATGTATTAAATATTTATGCCTGCGGTTACAACGGGCTGATTTTGAAAAGTCAAACCGGCGGTCAGACTGCATTTGTACCGGAATTAATTTCTCCGGCAAACAATGCATATAATATTCCTTTAACCCCTACTTTAAAATGGACAACAGGAGCCGGAGTTATTGACTATACTGTACAGGTTTCGCCATTTGCCAACTTTTCGCTTATTGTTGACTCTGTTACTACAACATTGAATCAGCGCGTAGTTCCATCCGGTAAACTTAACACTGCAACTACATATTTTTGGAGAGTAAGAGCAAATACTACTTTAGGAATTAACCCATGGTCTTCAATGTGGAACTTTGCTACAATAATTAGTTCTGTTCTCAACTATACTTCATCCATTCCGGAAAAATATGAGCTGACTCAAAATTTTCCAAATCCATTCAATGCCCGGACAATTATTAAGTTCAGCATAGTTGAAAATGGAAGGGTTTCGCTTTCAGTTTTTGACATACAGGGAAAAGAGGTAGAGAATATAATTAACAGTGAATTGAATCAAGGAGAATATTCACTTTCGTATGATGCCAATTTACTTCCAAGCGGTATTTATTTTTACAAGCTCACAGCAGGAAATAAAACTTTCGTAAAGAAAATGATACTCACGAAATAATATCCGGATTTTCTTAAAAAAAGGGCTGAATAAAGTTATTTAGCCCTTTTTTTATTGTATTACATCTAAATTTTATAAGTTTTATATTTT
>DYPF01000377.1 GCA_020720105.1 Chloroherpeton thalassium | reverse complement strand
TCCCTTATCATAATAATGAATAATATTTCCAATATTCCAAACGACCATGAACACCAAAGTTGCAATCCAAACATATTTCCTATTTGAATTAATGCCTTAAGCAGCTGCATTTCCTTAAATTGTGCTTATAAACAAAATTAATATGCACACAAAAGTCAGATAACAAAATATGGCATGAAATATTCCACTTTGAATATAATTCACACTCATGAGTGCAGATAATCCAAATAAGAATATAAATACTTCAAGGTAGTTAAATTATTATAAATGGAGTTTCTTATTAGCATTTAGGATATAAAACCCAATGTAAATTAAAAAAAGGATGAAAAAGGCCGAGCCAATCGCTTGGCGTTATCTTTAACAATTTTCAGTGTTTGAGCAAAATAAATAAGTGGATGAAGGTATATTATAGCTACTAGCTTCTTTGGCTGCTACATATCCATAAATTTCCTATTCAATATAAAACAAACTCAACTAACTTAATATTAGGCTAATGTTTTATTCACAGGTTCAAATACATTATCATCAAAATCACCTCCATAGCAATAGGAATAACAGTTAAGCAGGATGCTACTAAGTTGTGACGAAGTAATATTATTAGCGCATACACTTGGGCAAACATCCCATAGTTTTTCAGTTGTATTTTAGCTACGTTTGCATAGAGTCTAATTCAAGCAGTTATCGAACAAGGTATAGGAGTTCTTGCAGGTAGCATCTGCCTAGCATTTCGTTATCATACTTTTGCATTCTTCATTAACACAAGTATTCACAATAGAAGGGATATGGCTTGCAGATTTGTATTTAAGCTTTGTGTATTAAGGCAAAGAAGTAATTTCCGGAAAGAAAATGCTTGAAGAGTTTCCGTAACAATAGGAGTAACATTGAATTAACTGATCAAACGCTTCGTTCTTGGGAGTAGTAAGATTAGCAGAGCAGGTAGTCGGGCATGTGGTTCTTTGTTTAGGATTATTCCCTCCTGCGGTGTATGCTTAATTGCAATAAGGCTGTTTGACTAAGCAATCAAACATGGTCTGCTGCTTTACTTTGCAAATTTGATCTGCTTGGCAGGCAGTTAATTCTGAAGAGCATTCTGAGCCTGTTTTATTAGAACAGGTAAATACATCTTCAGCTGTGTACTTTGAAATTTATTCAAATATCAAATGCTTACTTAGTTTAATGCTGTGTATTAGGCAGTTGCTATGCTTACGAAGCTACTTGGAATCAGGTTATCTTCAACGATTCCGAAGCAATAATTTGCACATTTCATTAAATTAGTAAAGTTATCAGTTATGTTAGCTATGAACACTTTATTCGAACAATAGGCTGTTTAGCATTTAGGATTCATTTGTTCTTTAACATCTTTTAACTCAAATTTGCAAGGATACACAAGTGCTTTTGATAAAAAATAAAAATGAATAAATTTATATGTACCTTTATTTGTGAGGGATTTGGTTTCAGTTTTTGAATTTAAACAAGCTACCCAATCGTCGAATAATTTTGTGCAGGTTTAGTTGAGAATAGTTGAAGTATCTTTTTTGCATTTGTCAATTAAAATTTTGCATTCCTGTTCCACAAAGCAGTTATTAACATCGTTTCCAGTGAATGAAATAATTGTGGTTAGGCTGTAAAAAATAATTGCTAACTTGAACTTAAATTTAAGTAAATGAATAATAGTTAATTAGAACCAAGTGAAGTTGTTTCATTTTTATGAAAGGATACAAATTTGATTTTAAATTTTTTGGAATTACTTTTATTTTTATGTTTTTATACAAATTTAAATTAAATTA
>DYPF01000092.1 GCA_020720105.1 Chloroherpeton thalassium | reverse complement strand
ATTCGTGGGGAAAATAAAATAAAAACCCTTCCGAAGGTTTAGAACATTCGGAAGGGTAAAAAGATGTGTCCAAAACACCCGTTGAATTCATTTTTTAGTGGAATGATTTTTGCTTAATTTAATTTGTTAAAATCAAAATAAATATGGATTTAAAATTAGCAAGCAATATTTTTTTGGAGAATTTAATTTCACAAAAGAATTTCTCACCAAAAACCAAGCAAACTTACGAGTATGCTCTTGCTAATTTTGCTGAATATTTTCTGGAGGAATACCAAGTTGTTCCCGAAATTGAACAAATTGATTTCGAAGATTTACGTCCGTTTTTGGGTTGGTTGCAAGATCGTGGCTTCCAGCGAAATTCCATTCGTCTTAAAACATCTGCCATAAAATCATTATTCAAATTCCTTTTTGTAGAAGAATATATTGAGAAAAATATTGCTTCAAGCCTTTCTACCCCTAAAAGAGCAAAAAGACTCCCAAATTTCCTGACCGAAAATGAAGTAGATAATTTGTTAAATCAATTTAATGAAAACAATCCAGATCAATTACTCTCCAAACTTTTAATTCAAACAATTTATGGTTCGGGCTTGAGAATTAGCGAAGCCTTGAATTTAAAATATCTTGATATTAACTTTGCTTATAATACCTTTAAAATACTTGGAAAAGGCGGAAAAGAAAGAATTACACCTTTTGGTGAACATACGAAAACTATTATACAGAAATATTCAAATTCAACTCGCAACAACAAACCCGTTAGCTATTTATTTACTAAACCAGATGGAAAACGGCTTCCATATTCGCAAGCATATCAAATTGTGCATCGTGCTATGATGGGAATAACCGAGACAAAACAGAAATCACCACATACTTTGCGGCATACTTTTGCCACTCATTTAGTGAATAATGGAGCTGATATTCGTTCTGTTGGAGAAATGCTCGGGCATAGTAGCCTAAGTTCCACACAAATTTATACGCACTTTTCAATTGATAAAATCAAAGAAATATATAAAAATGCTCATCCAAAATCATAAATTTCATAATTTTGATTTTTACGAAAATTACAATTTCCCATTTTTCAGAAATTTATGAAATCTACAAATAAAAAAGTCAGAGTCTCAGTTATTGGCGTTGGTCATTTAGGTAAAATTCACACAAGATTATGGTCGCAAAATCCCGATGTGGAATTAGTAGGAGTATTTGATATTGATAAGGCTCGAGCAAACCAAGTTGCAGCAGAATTTGATTGCAAAGCATTCAATTCGATTGATGAATTAATCAGTCAAAGTGATATTTGCACGATTGCTACTAATACTGAAACTCATTATAAGATTTCCAAAACCCTAATTGAGAATGGTATTCAATGCTTTATCGAAAAACCTATCGCAGATACTTATAATAATAGTAAAAGAATAATTGAATTGGCACAAAAGCATAATGTTTTAATTCAAGTAGGTCACGTGGAGAGGTTCAATCCAGCTTTAGTTGCACTTAAAGACCACAAGCTCAATCCTCTTTTTATCGAAGTTCATCGTTTAAGTCAGTTCCGACCCCGAGCAATTGATGTTAGTGTTGTGCACGATTTAATGATACATGATATTGATATTTTGCTTTGGTTGGTGAATAGCAAAGTAAAGAAAATCGAAGCAAATGGAGTTGCGATTCTTACTAAAACGACAGATATTGCTAATGCACGAATAACATTTGAAAATGGAGCAGTTGCCAATCTTACAGCTTCACGAATTTCTGTAAATAATATGAGGAAATTTAGGATTTTTCAACAAGATGGATATTTTTCCATTGATTTCGGGAATCAAAAAGTGGAAATGTATAAATTGTTTGATGATCCAAAGGATGTTAAAGATTATTCTCTTGCATTAAATTTAGGTGCAATAATGGACATTCCAGATCCTAAAACTATCGTACATTTAGAACCAGAAGTCCCTAAAATGAATGCTATTCAAGAAGAACAGAATGCTTTCATTCGTTCGGTAACACAAGGTTTGCCAATAACTGTAACAGCAATCGAAGCTACCGAAGCAGTACGCATTGCCGAAATAATCAACAATAAAATAAAGAAATATCAAAGAAAATTAAAATAATATTTTTTGTCTCTCAATTCCCCTATCGTAAGCGGCTGTATCATAAGTCCAAAATATTTCAATATTGTCATTCCCGTGCAAACGGGAATCCACTACGATAGAGGATCTATGGATTCCCACTTTCCCAACTTTCGTGAGGATGGGAATGACTGCAAATCTGACTTATGAGGCAGCCTCCTACGGTTCAATCATTATCAAATTAATGTTAGATTCTTCTCTTCGCTTAAGAATTACAAGTTGACATTTTCAAATATTCAAATTTTCCAATAATCATTGCATTTCTAATTAATCAAAGAAAATCTTGTAATTTTGTAGTTCATAAAATTAAGAAAAAGAATATGATCCCAAGATACACACTTCCCGAAATGGAAAACATTTGGAGCGAAGATAACAAATATCAAATTTGGCTTGAAATTGAATTGCTCGCTGCCGAAGCCCAAGCAGAATTAGGATTATTTCCTAAAGATAAAATTCAAAAAGCTCGTGAATTAGCAAAAGTTAATGCTGAAAAAATTCTTGTAATTGAAGAAACAACAAAGCACGATGTGATTGCTTTTCTAACAAATTTAGAGGAATCTATTGGTGATTTATCTTCATATATTCATTATGGAATGACTTCGAGTGATGTGTTGGACACTGCTTTTTCTGTGCAAATCAAACAAGCAGGTGAATTGCTTAAAGAGAAACTTATCCGATTAGCAGAAGTGCTTAAAGACAAAGCAATTGCTTATAAATATCAACCAGCAATTGGGCGAAGTCACGGTATTCACGCCGAACCAATTACTTTTGGTTGGAAATTTGCCTTGTGGTACGAGGAAACTCAACGCAATCTTGCCCGTTTGCAAAATGCAATCGAAGACTGCTCTGTTGGAATGATAAGCGGAGCTGTTGGCACTTACGAGCATTTGTCTCCTTTTGTGGAAGAATATGTTTGCGAAAAATTAGGTTTAAAGCCCGAAGCAATCTCCACTCAAGTTATTCAGCGGGACCATCATTCGTATTTTTTATCAATTTTAGCAATAATTGCCTCCACATTAGAAAAAATTGCAATTGAGTTACGTCATTTGCAAAGAACTGAAGTGTTGGAAGTAGAAGAGAACTTCTCTCGAGGGCAAAAGGGGAGTTCGGCAATGCCTCACAAACGTAATCCAATCTCTGCAGAAAATATAACTGGTCAAGCTCGACTGATTCGCGGTTACGCTTCTACTGCTTTTGAAAATAATGCATTATGGCACGAGCGGGACATATCGCATAGTTCAGTGGAAAGAGTGATTTTCCCTGATGCAACAATTTCGTTAGATTATATTTTGAATAGAACAATCAAGTTGGTGGAATTTTTGAATGTATATCCAGAAAATATCGAAAGAAATTTAAATTTAACGAATGGTTTGATCTTTTCTCAAAAAATTCTCCTTTATCTTACTAACAAAGGAATTCAAAGGCAAAAGGCTTACGAGATGGTTCAAAAATCAGCAATGCGAACTTGGGAAGAGAAAATTCCGTTTAGCCAAACCCTTAGAGAAAATTCTGATTTGATGGAATTAATAGATGAGACGGAATTGGACAAATTATTTAGCTTTGACGAGATATTTCAATCAGTAGATTATGTGTTTAAGCGACTGAAGATCAATTAGTTGATGAATCAATAAACTTCATCGTGGGTGCCGATAGTTAGAAGAAGTATTTCGATATTATTCTGTTTATCTGATTTATGAATCTCGAATACAATACGATAATTATATTCAATGCTACAAGACCAGCATTCAATTAATCTGCCTTTTAGTTTATGAGTTTTAAGGAATGGATTAAAAGGGTCGATCTCGAGTATATTCAATGTTTTGTCAATTTCGGCAATTAATTCAGGTCGTTTTTTGATTACCTTTTTAACTGCTTTTATGAACATAGAAGACCATACTAAAGTTATCATTTTAAAATATCCGACATTAAATCTTTGGCACTTCCTCTTTTGACTTTATTGGATTGATATTCTGTTCTACCAATATTAACATCTTCGATAATCTCGTCTCTTCTTTGTTCAATTAATCTCTTTGAGATAATATCAACCAATATTTCTTTCTCAGTAATATTTAAATTATCTACTGTTTCAACAACATCTGCAAAACTCATTTTTTCCTCTCTCATTTATTCTTTCAGACGAATATTTTTCAATTTATTTTGTTGAAGTGTGGCAGATCAAGTTGCTTTTTAATAAACTTCATCGTGGGTGCCGATAGTTTCTAAAAAAATTATGTCTTTTGATTCGCCTTCAATTAAATAATCATCTAAGATCTTAAAAATGATTCTGAACTCATAAGTTAAACTACATGCAAAAGAGCCCTCTAACTGACCCCTCAATCTATGTGTACGCAATTGATTGGAAAAAGGATTTTCTGATAATGCTGTTAACGTTTGTTGAAATATTGATATAAACTCAGGGTGTGATTTTAGCAATTTGGATGCTTTCTTAGAAAAATGACTTGATTTTATTAATTCATAACTCATAAGTCAAATCATTCATTATTTCTTCAATTGTTTGGTGTTTAATCTTAGTTTCAATTAATTCTCTATTTGCATCTTTTATTTCGTTTGCTAAAATTGTTCTTTTCTCTTCAATTAATTTTTTTTGAATTAATTCAGAAAGTTCAATTTTTTCTTCAATTGGTAATGTATCAACTGCTTCAAGAATTTCTGCAAAACTCATTTTTTCCTCTCTCATTTATTCTTTCAGACGAATATTTTTCAATTTATTTTTATCTTATCAAATCCCCAAATATCCAGCACCTAACGTCTAACACCTAATCTAATTCTTCTTTCTAAATATTAATGAAATTGGTACTCCTTCGTAATCAAAAGCAGAACGTAATTGATTTTCTAAGAATTTTTTATAGTTGTCTGGTATAAGTTTTGGATCGTTGCAGAAGAAAGCAAATACAGGAGGTTCTGTTTTAACTTGGGTAATAAAGTTGATTTTCAGGTCTTTTCCTCCAATCGCAGGGGTAGGGCTGCTTTCAATCATCGGAAGTATTGTTTCATTCAATAGTGATGTCTTAAGGTGATTCTTTCTTTTTGCATCAACTTCTTTGGCTAATTCAACAACTTTTACGATTCTTTGTTTGGTTAAAGCAGAAATAAAGGTAAGTGGAACGTATCTATAAGTCGGCAATTGTTCATAAAAATCTCGCTTGAATTTATCGGCTGTTTTGTCGTCTTTCTCAATTAAATCCCACTTATTTACAGCCACTATTATTCCTTTGCGGGCTTCATCAAGCATATTGATTATCTTCTTATCCTGGTCTTCTAAACCGCGAGATGCGTCTAAAATCACAATACCCACATCGCATCTCTCTACAGCTCTATTTGTACGTAAGATGCTATAAAGTTCTACATTTTCTTTAATATTTGTTCGTTTTCGCAATCCTGCCGTATCAATTAAAACAATTTCCTCGCCATAGAATTTGTAAACACTATCTATAGAATCTCGCGTTGTGCCAGGGATATCGGTTACAACCGATCTCTTCTCACCTAATAGTGCATTTGTTAAGCTTGATTTACCTACATTTGGTCTTCCAACAAAGCAAATCTTTAATCTTGGATCCTCGCCACTATCTCTGTCTGCAGGTGTTAAAAGAGTTGCTAATTGGTCTAAAATTTCACCTGTTCCGTGACCGTTCATCGAGGAAATAGGAAATGGCTCACCTAAACCAAGTGACCAAAATTCATGAGCGAAATTATCTTGTGTTGTGTTATCACACTTATTTACGGCAAGTACACAGGGCTTGTGGGACGATCTGATTATATTTGCAATTTCGTAATCATAACTTGTTGCTCCATCTCTTCCGTCAAGCATAAATACTATGGCATTTGCTTCTGAGATTGCAATCATTGCTTGTTCGCGAATTTCTTCGTCCATCATATCTGCATTGCCCATCAGAAATCCGCCAGTATCAACTAACTTAAAATACACTCCATTCCAAACAGACTCACCATAAAGTCGGTCCCGTGTTATTCCCGGTTCGGGCTCTACTATCGCCATTCTATTACCAACAAGGCGGTTAAAAAAGGTAGATTTGCCTACATTTGGTCTTCCAACAATCGCTACTAAATCCATATTTCCCTCTATTACATAAATATAAAGTACAAAATTAGTTATTTTTCATAGATTTAGCATACTTATCTAATAATATAAGTTTTTCAATCTCAAATATTTCAGCTATTCTTACTCGTTAATATTTGCTTTAGATTCAGATAAATTTCGTTCTTTTTTGATAATTTCTGTCAAACCTTCAATATCTTCCATTAATTTAATAGCATCATTTTTATTGTCAGATTTAAAAGTAAGTTCACCTTCAATCTTTCCAAAATTCATATCATATCTCAAAGATGTAATAAGCAAATTGGGATGTTTTGAGAAAATATGTTTAATTCTATCGATAAGCTTATAATTATCCTTAGCATAGAAGCTAAAAGTATAAGAATCCTCATTTGGTAGAATTTCCTCGTGATTATCAATATTCTCATCAATTTTATCAACTAAATTTAAAGTATTAAGTATTTTTTGCTTATTAGAATAACTTGAGAATTGGTCTACTTCTTGATTATATAATTTATTATTAAAATATGAAACAAGTTTATCGATATCTATACTTTCATCAGCAATTGACTCATAAAAATCACCAATTCTATCAATATGGAATTCCTTTAAATTGTCGATTATTTGTGATTCATTTATTTTAATATTGTAAGAATCTATTACTTTTTCCCATTTTTGCTTGCCAATTCTTTGTTGTTCTTTTCGCTTTTCTTTGAAGTATTTTGTTAGATGGCTTTTTGCTTTGCTCGAAACAACAATTTCCAGCCAATCCTCAGATGGTTTAGCATTATTGGAATTTATTATTTCTACTTTATCGCCATTTTTCAACTTGTAATCTATCGATACAATTTTGCCGTTCACTTTAGCAGCTACATAATGGTCGCCAATTTCAGTATGAATTTTGTAAGCGTAATCAAGAGTTGTTGAGTTTATTGGTAAGTTGATAAAATCGTTTGTTGGTGAATAAATATATATTTCTTCCGAAAATAGATTTGATTTAACTTCATCCATAATTTGATTAGGATTTACATTTCCATCTTTTTCAAAAATCAATCTAACCATTTCCATCCATTTATTAATCTCGACTTTTTCCAAAATACTCGATTTTGGAATATTAGATTTGTAGTTGAAATGTGCCGCTACGCCTTGCTCCGAGAATAAGTGCATTCCTTCTGTGCGAATTTGGATTTCTACTGCTTTATTATCGGGACCAAATACAGCAGAATGAATTGATTGATAACCATTTTTCTTTGGGATACCGATATAATCTTTAAATGTTTCGGGAACAGGAGGATAAACAGAAGCCAACAGTCCATAAACGTAATAACACATCATAGGATCTGTTGTATTTACAATCACTCTAATTGCAAACAAATCATAGAGTTCGTCAATACTTTTCTGCCTTAGTAGCAATTTATGATAAATTGAATATATATGCTTAGCTCTGCCATTTATTTCAAAAATTATTTTGTTCTTTTTTAAAAATTCATCATTCTGTAATTTTTCTTTCAATGGCTCAATAAACACTCGGATATATTCTTCTCGTTGTTCACGACTTGCTTGCAGATAATCAGCAATCTCGTTATATTCCTTAGTGTTAATAATTTTAAATGCTAAGTCGTCTAATTCCCACTTTAAATTTCTCAACCCCAATCGATTAGCAAATGGATTATAAATTTCGAGTACTTCATAAGCCATTCTAATCTGTTCGTCCCTTTCGTAATGTTGCACATTCCGCATATTTTCGAGTACCGCCGCAAGTTTTATTAAAATTACCCGATAATCTGTAACTACTGCAATCAGGAACTTACGAAAATTTTCGAGTTTTTCGGGATTTGTAAGCGAATTATTATCGATATCATAAATTTTATTCAAACTATCCACAATCAGAACAACGCTTCCGCCAAATTCATTCTTAATATATTCGTAATCGTATTTATCAGTTGTTTTCCATAAATTAAAAAACAAAGCTGCAATAATCGAATCTTCGTCTGCGGGAATTTCCTTTGCCAAAATCATTGCAACCGAAAGAGGTTGAGTATAACGCGGAAGTCCATTGATATGCAAATAATTTTTGTTAGAATCAATCACAATATCAAAGGCTTTGCGAAGTTTTTTGGAATCGAATGTAATTTTATTCTGTTTTAGCTGGCTAATTAATGCATTGAAGTCTTCTTCAGGATTAATGCCGTCCACAATTTTGCTGGTTTGTTTTTTTGCAAAAACAGAAAAATTCTTAGCCATTTTGCAATCTCATTTTTTTTCAAATTAACACAATTTTGCAATATACACGGAATAAATCATAATTATTTTAATATTTTGATAATTCCCACTCACATTGTGAGGTGGGAATAAAAGGTGGAGGTTCGGAAATAAAAAATCTATAATGTTATGGGCGAATGTGTGATGACCCTCACCCCAAGTGGCTGTCTCATAAGTAGGCAAATTGAGTACTATGGTCAGACGAAGACGTCCCGACCTACCCTAAAAATCAATGATTTAGTAGAACAAGCATCCCTGCTTGTTGCAATAAAACCATTTTGTTGCAATAAAACCCACTTAATTGAGAGCATACATACATTATATGAATGTAAAGAGCAAGCTCTGCCCCTACGAGATAATGAGAATTTGTGGGCTATGTTTTTATCTTAAATTTCGCAGTAAAAGTAAATTCCAATTGAATAATATGGTATTAATTGATATCAAAGGAAAATTAATCATAAAAATAGAGAAATTATTCCACAATTCAAAATAAATTACTATACTTTACTCCAATTTAGTTAAATTTGAAAAAAAATAAATTGAATTATGGGTAAAAATAAAACAAACGAAACGGAAAATATTTCCAATCCTCAATCCGAAAAAAATGTGGAAAGAGAAAAAGCCCTTAAACTTGCCATAGAGCAAATTGAAAGGCAACACGGCAAAGGTTCTATTATGCATTTGAATGATAAAGATATTGTAAAAGTTGATGCAATATCAACAGGTGCTTTGTCGGTAGATGCTGCAATTGGCATTGGTGGAGTGCCACGCGGTAGAATCATCGAGATTTACGGACCAGAATCCTCTGGAAAAACAACATTATCTTTGCATGTGATTGCCGAAGCTCAAAAAGTTGGTGGAGTGGCTGCTTTTATTGATACAGAGCATGCTTTAGATGTAAATTATGCACAACGCTTGGGTGTGGATCTAAATAATTTATTGCTTTCACAGCCTGAATTTGGCGAACAAGCATTGGATATTGTGGAAACATTAGTACGTAGCAATGCGATTGATGTGATTGTGATTGATTCTGTAGCAGCCTTGACCCCAAGAATTGAAATCGAGGGCGATATGGGCGATGCTCAAATGGGTTCGCAAGCTCGGCTGATGTCGCAAGCTATGCGTAAGTTGAATGCAGCTATTGGCAAATCGAATACTTGTGTGATTTTCACTAATCAATTGCGTAGCAAAATTGGTGTAATGTATGGCAATCCCGAAACAACCACAGGCGGCAATGCTCTCAAATTCTACGCATCAGTAAGAATTGATATCCGAAGAAAAGATGTAATAAAGGAAGGTCAGGAAATTGTAGGAAATCGTGTTAGAATTAAGATAGTTAAGAATAAAGTAGCTCCTCCATTCAAGGAAGTGGAAATTGATATTATGTATAATGAAGGTATTTCCAAGATTGGCGATTTGATTGATATTGCTACTGAAAATGGTATTGTAAATAAATCTGGTTCTTGGTATGGCTATGGAGAGGATAGAGTGCAAGGCAAAGAAGCATTGAAGAAGTTGATGAAGGAAAATTCAGCACTATTAGATAAATTAGAAGCAGAAGTCCGAGCAAAGCTGATATAA
>DYPF01000376.1 GCA_020720105.1 Chloroherpeton thalassium | reverse complement strand
GAGCCACGACCTTTCATTTTAGCACTATCTCGGCAATAAAATAGACCGCGTGTTACAAGCCGTTTTTCTATTGTCCATTGATAATTTCTATTGCTTTTTCCAATAATTCGGCTCTACCTTCTTTTACGCCTTGAATTGTTGGTTTAAGTTCAATGTCAGGTACAATTCCAATTCTTTGAGTTTCTTTTCCGTCAGGATAGTAAACACCAACTCCACTAATCATTGTACTTATTCCACCAGGCAAGTAAAATTGTGACACATTTCCGTCTGCACCTGCTGTTGTAGAACCTATAACAGTTGAGTTTGGATTAACACGATATGCCATTGTATGAAATTCCGCAGAACTCTGTGAAATTTCATTTATTAAAATAACGACTTTTCCTTTATAATAATTTTTGTTTTTCTTTCCTGCGTTTAATAACTTGATAAAAGTAAAAAGTCCTGGACTTTCAATACTTCCGTTTGTGAATTTAACAAAAGGTGTGCTTTTGGGCATTAAATAACTACTCAAATCATAGATAGGAAAATCGGAAGGGTAATTTCTAATGTCGATAATTAACCCTTTTGTATTTTCAATTTCTTTCCAAATTTCAGGCAGGTGCTCCCTTTTAAGTGAACCATTATTTATATAGGCAATATCTTTATTTATCAATTTGAAACAAGTGTCTTTAACTTCATATTTACTGAATATGTTCATTTCTTTTCTAGAATACGTCTTTAATGTTTTACTTTCTCTTTTGTCAACCCTAATAAATTCAATATTAAATATAGAATCATTTGTTCTTAAAAGACTGGAGGCGATACCCCTTAATTTGGTCGGATAATTGGAAGCTGGATAATGTTTCAATCTCTCTTTTACGATTTCTTCAATTGGTCTATTATTCACAACTGAAATAATATCACCAATTTCTAAACCAGTTTCCTTTCCCAATTTTTCATCATAAAAACCTGTTACAACTGGTTTACTTTCAATAAATGTTAGTTCAACAGAAGCATAGCGAAGCCCAAAATAATTATTTAAAATTGGGTTGCCACCCCTAATATTTGCGTGGGTGTCGTGTACCCGACCAATAAGCTCTAAAACAGTAAGCGTGTATTCTGTATCATCTTTTGCTTTAATAAATTTGGGAATAAATTCTTCTAATACATTTTTCCAATCTTCTTCGATGAGATTTTTATATGGGAAGTAATATTGAATAATGTTCCAGTATCTGTATAAAGTCAAGAGACGAAAACCTGCATCGGGATATTTCATCGATGAATAGGCATTTTCGTTTTTAAAGTAAGGGTTGCCAACTTCAGGTTCTAATCCTATGTAGTAATGCTTTTTCGGTCTATTTGCATTTTTTACTTTTAATAGTAAGTTGGTTAGTTCATCTGAAAAATTGGAATTATTAATCCAAACTAAATCAGGTTCATTTTTTACTTCTGAAGATTTAATCACAATTTCTTTGCCTTGCAAAAATTCGCCAAAACTAGCTATCCATTTTGTCAAAATACTATCACGATTTTTCTTATTGTCTGAATTTAGAATTTTTGGCAGAATTCTAAAGAGTTCATAATCCCAATTGTATTCTCCTTTGGCAATATTGGGGTGATAGTATTTTAAGAAGCCCCAAATTAAACCAAGTTGTTTTAGATTTTCAATTTGTACTTTGTCAGCTAAAATACTTGTAATTCCTGAGCTTTTGTCAAATTCTTTATCTTTTTCTGCCGGAAATAATTTTTTTTCAAATGGTTTTAGGTCTTTAATATCTTTCCCATCAATAGATACGTTAAAATTATCCAACCA
>DYPF01000375.1 GCA_020720105.1 Chloroherpeton thalassium | reverse complement strand
AATGCTCAATTCCCTCAATCACGGCCGAGACATCGAATTCGACCTGCATATTTTTTACCTCAAAACTGTAACCTCAATTTGGCCAATTCAAGATGGATTGGCCGTAGGGATGCTTTGCTCAAACTGATTGAGACTTTCGTTTCTAAAAAGCGGTTTAAAGATTACCTGCAAAAAAAATATTGCGCTCGATAATCAAAAATCCCAGCATTGCCGGGATTATGTTATTTATTGCCCTTTGAACTTAATGGAACCAGAGCAAACACCTCCTTCTTCAACTTCATCAATCCATTGATTTAACTCCTTTATTCTATTGGCTGTAAGCTCTTTTAAATAGTAATTACGGCACATTGGTAAAACACTTTCACCTTCATTTTTATAAGCAGGATATTTCATTTTTAATTGTGCATCTCTAAATTTAACCCATTGCCTTTGAGCTTCTTTCATGCTTTTAATAAAAATTGTATTGCTCTTGTAGTCCTGCAATATTTTTTGGTAAACCTGGTTCAATTCTTTGTCTACTTTTTCATACTCGGATTTACTATTATTATCAATAGACAGCTTCGTAAAGAAAAATGTTATTCCGCCACAATAATTTAAAATTAAAGTATCTTGTTTTAAATACAATATGTTTAAGCAGTTATATTGACAATCAGTTTCAATTCGTTGGAACGTACTAAGTTGCTCCTTGGTATACTTTAGTGCCAAGGCTCTATCTTCTACGAAGTTTGGTTCTTTATCATCCCTATCAAAAAAACTCTTAAACATAATTTTGGAGTAAATACATGGTTCAATCAATTTTGTATTTTCAAAAAATATTTTATTCTTTTCTATTATAAGTGTATCAGATTTTATGCTTTTAATATCATTAATATCATATTTAGTTGCACGCCAATCAAAATGTTTAAAATATTTCCACTTACCATAAACGAATTCATTAGGGTTGGACTTATTTTGTGCATTACTGTAACACGAAAATAGGACTAAGGCCCCTATGATAATTATTTTTTTAATATTTCCCATATAAAAATAAATTTTGTTCATCTTGTCTTCTAATAATTAAACCATTTACAATGTTCCCTCCAGAGGTAATAATATCCATTTCTGATGCAGCTCCTGAAAAATTACCTGCATTCAAATTTTGTAACAATTTAGGACTACCACTAAGTGAACCTGTATTAAAAACATAACTTGTAAGTGCATCAAATTGATATTGGTTCAATGGGACATTCACTAACCGATTAATATTATTTACAGCAATGCCTGCGTCATTTTTTAGTAATATTAATCCTTGAGTTTTAGTTATTCCTTTATTATAATTTTCACCTGGTAAGATTAAATGACCATAACCAACTGTTGGATATCCTCCAGCATCGTTATAAACAGTTGATGAATAGCCTTCATGTTGAGCAATAAAATTCAGCCCTGCCTTACTTACGTTATGTACCCCTCCTCCCTGGGGAATCCAAAATAAATGAGCTCCAGCAGTAGAATTTGAAAAAGATATTCCCCCATTTTCAGACGTAATTGTTTCACCCAGAGAGCCAAAAGAACTAACAACATTAGTTCTACCAAAAGCGTCAATCAGGTATATGTCCATTCCGTCGTTGTACGCATCTGCCAAATCACTGAAACCATTACGATCTGAATTCATAACTCGGTCGAAACTGTCATTATACTTTTCTTCACCATACTTTTCTTTAAACGCCTCACCTGACATTAACATAAAGTTATTGTCCTGGCTTCTAAATTGATCACTCCAATGATTATTTGAGCCTGGTCCAATATGATGCTGGT
>DYPF01000091.1 GCA_020720105.1 Chloroherpeton thalassium | reverse complement strand
CTTCGATTGGTACAATAGAATAGTATATGGATGATGATTAATGTTAAATTTTTTCCGAATTTCTTCTTCAATTGATTGTATCATTTCATAAACAGAATAAAAAACGGAGTAATATAACCGATTAACCGATGAATTCCAAAAGTTATTATTTGCAAGAACTTTTGCTGCTTCATAGGTTTCGTATGCTGTTTTTATCCTATATTCAACATATTCCTTTCTTTCTTCTTTTGTCATAACTGAATACCATCGCGATTAACATTAAAATAAAAAGGTGTAATCCTTTGCTTTGTAGTCCAATCCGTTTTGGAATAAGCGAATATTGAAAATGATTCACCAAGTTCTAACTCTAATTCATATAATTTTCTTCTGAATTCTCTTTCTTTTTCGAGTGATACTTGATAATCTGTTAATATCAATAAATCCCAATCAGAATCACTTCTTTCATCGCCACGAGCCCGAGAACCAAATAAAATTACTTGCGCGTTAATGTCAATTTCAGAAATTTTATTCTTAATTAGTTTTGCAGTATTTTTATTTTTTCTCTTCATTTTCTTAGTATTGTATTTAATAATAATCTGAATCTTTACAAACCAGTTTTATTCCTTTATTCCTAATTTGCGTTCGATTGCATAATAGTAATTATCGAAGATTTCATTAACATTAATTTCAAAGGCATCTTTGATTGATAAATTGTTTGGTTGCACGCTGCCCAATTCAAAATATTCTACACCAAATTCCTTGCATAATTCAACAAATTTTGACTGATTATCAGCTGGCATAGTTACAATAATTCTCGTGTGTGATTCCCCAAATAATTTGGCTAAATTTGGATTATCACCTAAATCGATTGACGCACCCAATTTTGATTTATTTATCGACATTTCTGCCAAAGCAATAGCCAATCCACCTTCAGAAGTATCGTGAGCAGCATTAATAATATTTTGATTAATCAATTCTAAAGTTAAATTTTGCAATTTTACTTCATCTTCTAAAATCAATATCGGTGCTTTACCTGTTATTTTTCCAAAATAATGTTTCACTAATTCCGAGCCACCAAGTTCTTCCCTATTATTGCCAATCAAATAAACTAAATCGCCTTCATTTTTAAATTCAGGTGTGCATCGTTTCTCTAAATCTTCAAATATGCCAAGCATTCCAATCGTTGGAGTTGGGAATATTGCAAAACTTTGCGACTCATTGTGGAAACTAACATTTCCACCTGTAACAGGTGTATCGAGAGCAAGGCAAGCGTCTTTCATACCACGAACAGCTTCTTTGAATTGATAGTACACTTCGGGGTCGTAAGGATTGCCAAAGTTCAAGCAATTTGTAATTGCAATTGGAAGAGCTCCCACACACACCACATTTCGGGCGGCTTCGCAAACAGATGCCATCCCACCTGTATATGGATCGAGGTACACATATCGGCTATTTGTATCAGTTGTAAGGGCAATTCCCTTGCCTGGCACTTCGCGAAGTCTTATTACTGCGGCATCGCCTTTAGTGGATACCGTGTTTGTAAGTACTTGCGAATCGTATTGCTCATAAACCCAATGTTTAGAGGCAATAGTTGGTGAATTTAATAATTTCTTGAAAATCTCTAATTTATTATCTTGGATTGTTGATAAATCTATTTCTTCATTCTGAGTTTTCTTTAAATATTCAGGGAATTTACTTTCTCTATCATTTTGTGGAGCACCGCCGCCCAGAACGAGAATTTCTGCTTCTAAATCTACAACTAATTTATTATTTCTATAAATTTTTAATATTCCATCTTCACGAATATCCCCAACTTGAGTTAATGGGCAATCCCATTTCTTAGCAATTACGAAAGCCTCGTCTTCTTTACCTTTTTCAATTATCAAGAGCATTCTTTCTTGCGATTCAGAAAGCATAATTTCGTAAGCCGACATATTGGCTTCGCGTAATGGCACTTTATCCAAATCAACATTCATTCCCACACCGCCGCGAGCACTCATTTCGGAAGTGGAGGAAGAAATACCAGCGGCACCCATATCTTGAACACCAACTAATACTCCTGCATCTAACATTTCGAGCAAAGCTTCTAATAATACTTTCTCGGCAAATGGATCGCCAACTTGTACTGTTGGACGCATTTCTTCTGTACTTTCGTCAAATTCACGTGAAGCAAGCAATGATGCACCGTGAATACCATCACGACCAGTACGGCTCCCCAGAATGAAAACTGGATTACCAACACCTTTGGCAGTTGCAGAAATAATTCTATCTTTATGCACAATACCTGCAGCCATTGCATTAACAAGCGGATTGTCGTTATAGCAATTATCAAAGTAAATTTCACCAGCAACTGTTGGTACTCCGAACGAATTACCATAATCGCCAATTCCTTTAACAATACCTTTAAGCAAGTATTGATTACGAGGAACATCAATTTCACCGAAACGAAGTGAATTTAATGAGGCAATTGGACGAGCTCCCATCGAGAAAATATCACGCAAAATACCACCTACACCTGTTGCAGCTCCTTGGTAAGGCTCCACTGCTGATGGATGATTGTGGCTTTCAATTTTGAACGCAATTGCCCAATTATCGTCAATTGCAACTAATCCGGCATTTTCTGCACCAGCTTCTACCAAAAGCCTTTTGCCAGAACGAGGTAGTGTTTTTAATTGCTTAATGGAATTTTTGTAGGAGCAATGCTCGCTCCAGAGCACACCAAATACACCGAGTTCAGTGTAAGTTGGAATTCTACCTATTTTTTCTACAATTAGATTGTATTCATCTTTTGTTAGACCAACTTCAAGGGCAGTTTGGTCGGAAACTTCAATTTCGGAGTATAATTCTTCTGTTAACATAATAATAATAATTTACAATTTCAAAAAAAGTAAAATTAACAATAATAAGTGGAAATATGTTATTTTGTTAATACAAATCAATTAATATTAATCTCAAATTTGCTTACATCAACACAGAAATATAGTAAGATAATAAACTCGTAAAATCAATTTGTGATTGATAAACAATATACATTACAAATACGAAAAATGAGATAATTCCAATTCCTGCTAAATATACTTTATCAAATTTCAAATCAAATACAACTGCGGTTGCTTTTAAAATTCTAAATATTGAAAATACTAAAATTAAAATTGTTAATAGAATAATAATTGGAAATACAATAGAGTCAATTTGCAATAATTTAAAAATTATCAAATCAAAAGGTAAGAGAAAGATAATTGGCAAACTTCCCCAGACAGTGATATTCAAAACATCAAAATGGTTGATATTTCGATGATTTATATATGCAAATAATCTTACTATCAAAGCAATTACATATACTTGCAAAATGTAGAGCAAAGAGAATATCAAAATTCCAGCAAGTGGCTGCCAAATCACTTGGAATAACAAAGATTGAGCATAGATATTTGGAATAAATAGCATTAACAAGAATTGAAATCTCTCAGAAACTATATAATGATAGCTTAATGACTCAAGATAAATACCATAAGTTAAAGCAAGAATGAAAGCTAAAACATAAGTAAACGATGGCGATAATATTCTTTGGTCTCTAATGTCAGCATAAAAATTATAAGGTCGGAGCAAAGCACGAATAAAGTATTCCTGAAATCTACGGAAGCGGGACACCATCATAAAAATCACAATAATCAAAAGCAAACTTAACAAAATAAAACTATATTCAGTTGTGGAATAGTTTCCAATATCAAGTAATGGAGTATTTTCTTCGTTGAATAAAGCTTTTACAAAATTGAATGATGTTTTGTTTTTATAATTAATATCAACTAAACCTTTAGTAACCACTCTATCGTTTATATAGCGAGTTTGGAGAATTGGATAATGTGAATAATAGTCGTTAAAGTTATTTATTACACACCCGTTCCCATCGTTTATTGTAGAGACTTTATATAGGTTTTGAGCAACATAACTTTGGTATTCAACGCTAAATGGATTGGAGTAGCCAAGATGATTGTCGTTTTGGATAGCAACTCCAAAAGTCATAACAACGGGTATTGCTTTATTATTGATTAAAGTAGAATAATTTTTGTAAATTACTTCAAAGTTATATCTACTTTCAAAATTCTGGAATAATAGAAAATCAATATTATTGCTATAATCATTTTTATTCTCGGGATAAATAGTTTTGAAAACTAATTTATCAGATTCCTTTTTGAAGATATTAGTAAGCCTATCCAAATAGGATTTGTAAGTTTTGCTATTATCTTCAATACCTTTTCCAACACCAAAACCCATTACTGATGGATTGGAGGAATATGTTCTAATCAAATTTTTGGCTTGATTTGCAAAGTTGGCTAAATTATTTTCAATAGCAATAATTTTATTAGGCAAATTATAAAATGGCATATCAATAAAAGCCATAATTCCGTACTTGTCGCAAAGGTAAAGCAAATATGGATTTGGATAATAATACTTGAATACAATTGCATTCGCACCCAATACTTTTAGTTGCTTTAGATCTTCTTCGAATTTGGAAGGTAAATTGACTTTTCCCTTTTGATAAAAGGTTTCGATATAGCCAACACCATTAAAAATGAACTTCTGACCATTAAAATTAAATTGTCCATTACTTATATTAGGATACAGTCTTCGAAAGGCGAAATTAACAATATGCTCATCTATTAATGAACCTGAAGCATAAATTTTACAAACAACCTCGTATAAATTAGGGTTCTTGAGCGACCAAAGGTTAAAATTACTGACATTTATCTTTAGTTTTTTATTGATTGAGCGATAAGGTTCAATAGAAAATTGAGCAAAATCAGACTGATAAATTGCAGTTTTTGATTCTTTTTCTCTTAATATCACTTGATAAGCAAAACTTTTGGAATTCACAATAATTGGTGCAACGGAGTCAGTCCTAACCCCCTTTGCTAAATTTTCTAAATCCCGAGATTTGATTTCTAAGTCTAAGTCAATTGTTGCGGAATTGTTTGCAGAATTAATGTTGGATTTATATTTCAAATTAGATACAAATAATTGTGGCGACCCAATCAAAATTATATCACGGGCAATACCATTCAAACTTGCAGGTGCAAATACATCATTTTGAAAATAGTTAATTGCATTATTAGGTGAACTAATTATCAATTTCAAAACATTTGATTTAGAAGAAAGAATTTTCTTAGGTATATCAACCGAAAATGGAATGTAATTACTAAGGAATTTTCCAATAAATTGCTCATTTACATAAATTTCCACTTCATTGCTTATACCAAGGAAATACAAAGACCAATCAAAAGAGTTTAATAACTCTTTATCAATATTGAATTGCCTTTGATAGGCTAAGCTAGAGTTGGACAAAGTTAAATGAGGAATATTTATTAGCGAAGCTGTCTCGGAATTAGAAATAAAATCCCAATTTGCATTTAGCTGCTTAATTATCCTTGTTGATGAAGGAAACATCTCCTTAATTTGGTAATCTTTGAAATAACCAAACAAATTAATAATTTGTAAGAAAATTAAAATTATTGATAATGTAAAAAGTCTTTTCATATTTTGAATTTGTGTATATTTGAAAATTATAAAATTAGCAAAAAAAAATTTTCTATTACATAATTTCTTTTACTTAATTAATTACTGGAAAAAATTATATTATAAAAACAAATAATTTTTTCTTAATTTAGAACTATTCAAAATTACAATAAATATATGTTACAAGTACTTCAACATCAAAAATCAGGCGAAATAATTATTGACGAATTGCCTCCCCCGCAATGCTTTCCTAATGGAATTTTAGTGGAGACCTCATATTCACTTATAAGTGCAGGAACTGAAAAGACTTCTGTGGATAATGCAAAGTCATCTTTATTAGAAAGAGCAAAAAAACAACCAGACCAAGTAAAATTAGTCTTGGACTTTATTAAGAAAGAAGGGCTTTTTGCAACCTTAGATAGAGTGAAAGCAAAGTTAGATTCCTATAAAACATTAGGTTATTCTGCTTCGGGAGTAGTTATAGAAAGCGACTGTCCCGAATTTAATCCTGGCGACCGAGTAGCAATAGCCGGAGCAGGATATGCCAATCATAGCGAAATTTGTGCTGTACCTAAAAATCTTGCTGTAAAAGTTCCAACCGGAGTAGAATTGCAAGAGGCTGCATTTGCAACAGTTGCTGCAATCGCTTTACAGGGCATAAGACGAGCAGAAGTGCAATTAGGAGAGAACATTGCTGTAATTGGATTAGGACTTATCGGGCAGATTACAGTTCAGCTACTTAAAGCAAATGGAGCAAATGTAGTTGGCTTCGATATAGACCAAAGTACTTTCCCATTAGCTCAAGAATTCGGCTGCCAATCTGTTTATCCCAGCAGTCGTGAATATTTAAAAGAAGCGTTGAGTATTTCAAATGCAAATGGTTTTGATTCTGTAATAATAACGGCTTCCACGAGTTCGAACGAGCCACTGGAAT
This sequence comes from Chloroherpeton thalassium, assembly GCA_020720105.1. Taxonomy (GTDB): domain Bacteria; phylum Bacteroidota; class Ignavibacteria; order Kapaibacteriales; family UBA2268; genus GWF2-33-9. The sequence goes on along the minus strand of DYPF01000091.1, from coordinate 3,955 downwards.
TTGCCATAGATTTAGCCCGGAAACGAGGAAAAATAATTATCGTTGGAGCTGTAGGAATGCATATTGCTCGCGACATTTTTTATAGAAAAGAATTAGAACTAAGAATTGCTACAAGTTATGGTCCTGGTCGGTACGACCCAAATTATGAAGAATTGGGCAATGATTATCCACTCGGCTTTGTACGCTGGACCGAAAACCGCAATATGCAAGCTATAATTGATTTGTTATCTACCAAAACTCTTGATTTCAAAAAATTGGTTACTCATAATTTTTCTATTCAAGATGCAACAACTGCTTACAAATATATTTCAGGAGAACTACAAGAAAAATACCTTGGCATTCTTATCAATTATCCAGAAAGAGAATCCAAAGTTAAGCAATCGGTTGTGCTACAATCGAATGATAATCACGATTCAGAATCTGCAAATATTGGTTTTATTGGTGCAGGAATATTTGCTCAAAATTATCTTTTACCAAATTTGAAGAAAAATGATGTTGAATTTATTTCAATTGCAAATTCATCTTCCCTCTCCAGTTATAATGTTGCTAAATTATTTGAGTTTAAGAAGGAATTTAGTGATGGAGACGAAGTTATCAAAGATCCCGATGTAAATTTAATTTTCTGTGCTACTCGGCATAATTCCCATTCCCATTATGTAAATTTGGCACTAAAAAATAAAAAGCCAATCTTTATTGAGAAACCTTTGTGTATTGATGAAGAGGAATTATACGAAATCAATGATAATATTTTGGAATATGGTAGCCAAATTATGGTTGGATTTAATCGCCGATTTAGTCCAGCATTCCAAAAGATTGATAAATTCTTCCAGCAGACCAAGGAGCCAATGAATATGATTTATCGAGTAAATGCCGGAGCAATACCAAAAGACCATTGGGTGCAATTACCCGAAAATGGCGGTAGAATAATTGGCGAAGTTTGCCATTTTATTGATACAATGAGCTTTATTTCATCATCATTGCCCAAGGAAGTATTTGCAATTTCTACTTCTACCAGCAGAACTGACTTCTCTAATTTTGATAATGTTTCGATTAACATCAAGTTCTTAGATGGTTCTGTTGGAACGATTATTTACTCATCAATGGGCGATTCTTCGATGCCCAAGGAATATTTTGAAGTATTCTGTGAAGGCAAATCTGCAATTATGGATAATTTTAAAACTGTGAAATTATTCCGAGGTGGCAAGGAATCAAGCTATAAATTTGATGGCGACAAAGGTATCGAAAACGAAATCAATGAAGTGATTAAAGCAGTAAAAACAGGCAAACCAATGCCAATTAATATTAATTCAATTATTGCAACAACCAAAGCCACATTTGCAGCGGTTGAATCATTAAAAACAGGCGAACCAGTTGAATTAAAAATAAATGAAATAAATTTTTAATTTTTAAATAAACAACTATTTTGATTAGAATTTTTGCGATATTTTTTGTGTTTGTAATAATCTGTAATTCCGCTTATGCGGGATTAAATTATCCATTACAGATTAGAAATAAACAAGAATTTTTCGGCGGAAAATTATTAGTCGATTCTAATTTGGTTATTCAATCGTATTTAATCAAGCAACAATGGTTAGATAATTTAGAAACCCTTACAAGTTGGCAAGGAATTCACAAAAGTCAAGAAATTGGGTGTGTGGTCAGTCTGGAACAAACAAATTATTCATTCTTATGGGATCAAAATTTATTCGTTTTGGGAATAAAAAATAAACAATACACTTTACTTCAGTTTGATAATAAATTAAATCAATTAAATTCAATCAGTTTGATTAATACTGAAACGGAAGAAGTTCATTCTACTCCAAAATTTGTACAACAAGGTAATAAAAATGCTTATTTACTAATAGAAAAAAAACTATTCCAAATCAAATACGATAATAACACTCTTTCACAAACAGAAATATTTGAGACTATTGAAGATTTTGCTCTTGGTGGAAATAACATTTACACGATCGAATCTCTTAACAATTATTCAATTCTAAAGAAATTTGATTATTCACTTAATGAAATTTGGCAAATTAGATTGGAATCAAGTGAAATAAACTCCATCGAAATTAGGGATAGTTACATAATGCTTAAATCTACAAGTGAATTATCCTCGACTACGTTAATTCAAATAATCAATACAGAAACTAAATCCGTTCTCCTAAAGCGCATTTTCGAAATCAATCCTGAATTATTTGCTTTTGATATAGTTGGGCAAAATCCCACAATTTTTTGGATTTCCAATCACAATGATAATTACAAAATTCATTCCTTAGGTGCATTTAGTAATTATAGCACAAATTCCACTTCTTTGCCCAAAAACATTTACGAGCCTGTTAAATTATCAGTTGCGAGCAACAAGATTGTCGCTATTTTCCGTAATAGTCTGCTCCTTTTTGATTATAATTTAACGACTGAAGTATTTGATTATAATTTAGTTGGCGATAAATTTACTTCCCCCATTGAAGTAAAAATCATTGAAAATCATTTGTTATTATCTTCACAAAATTATTCCGAAGTTCATCAAATTAGAGAGAATAAATTTTCTGCAATTTTCATAATTTACTATAAGTTTTTACAATATATTTTTCCTATTGTTCTGATTCTCTTATTTTATTTATATTACAAACTCTACAAAAAACAGAAGAAAATTTTTGGTGAATTTATTAATTTGCCAAGTGCAAATATTATCATCGTTCTTAACAGTAAAGGAATTATTGAGAATATCAGTATCAAAGGATTAGAATTATTAGGATTAGGAAAACAAGTTCCTATCAATCAATCTTTTCATATTTTCCTACAAAAAGAAGAATTGTTTCCATTCTTAGAATTTTATGAATATTCAATTAACAGCAAAACTCATAATTCCAAAAAAATCACTTTAATTAAAAATAATAATGCTCTGGAATATTTCTTTCATATTTCTCCTTATTGGAGTATGACAGGAAAATTGAAAGGTTATTTGATAAATGGATTTGATATTACTGAACAATTAGAAAGAAAGAAAATGGCAAATTGGGCACAACTTGCTCACGATATGCAGACCAATTTACTAACGATAAAACTCAATGCTGAACAAATGAAATTTGAAGAAAATACCGACAATTTCACTCAAAAAAATAGAATTTTGCACCAAGTAAATCTATTGCAAAAACGAGTAAGAGATATTGTTACTGTTGGTCGGTCTAATAATTTGGAATTAGTTGCCACCAATTCTGTTGAATTACTAAGCGAAGCAGCTTCCGAATTTGACAAAACTGCCTTTCCAAATATCGCATTCCAAATTGCATCTGATAAAATTGAACTTAACTGCGATAAACCAAAGTTGAATCGTGCAATACGGAATACAATTGAGAACGGAATTAAGGCAATGCCAAATCAAACAGGGATAATTTCGTTAAACTCTTGGATCGAAGGAAGAATGGTTTGCTTTTCGGTTAAAGATAATGGTTTAGGAATGGATGAGCAAGCTCGCAAGAAAATACTTACTCCATATTTTTCCACCACCAAAGATGGCTCTGGATTTGGAATTGGAACAATCATTATTCAGCAAGTAATCGAATTGCATAGCGGAAAAATAATCATCAATTCCGAGAAGAATAAAGGAACAGAATTTATATTAAAAATACCAAGAAATCTAAAATGAGTAAAATATGCTAAATAATTGGGATACAAAGAAGAAAACGAATATTTTTATAATATTTACTGTTTTAACAGTATTGATTGCTTATGGTTTGTTTTCACCAAGTGGAATAATCAATCGATTTATGCTTACAAACCGAAATTCAGATTTGAAGCAAGAATTATCTTATGAAGAAAAAGTAAAAGATAGTTTATATTATGAAATTAATAAACTTCAGAATGATACTACAGAAATTGAGAAAATTGCAAGGGAAAAATTTGGTATGAAGAAACCAAACGAAAAGATATACATTCTTCCCCAAAAGAAATA
>DYPF01000374.1 GCA_020720105.1 Chloroherpeton thalassium | reverse complement strand
TGTCCTTCTTTTATGCCTCGTTTCTTCCATTCGTCTGTTAATTCCTTGCGAATCTCGATACTTTTCAGTCGTTGGTTTATCCAATTTTCGGAATAGCCTAACTGCAAATATTGCTCTAAGGCTCTATCAATAGTCAATTCAGGGTCTTGCATTTCGTCTAAACGTTCAGAAGCTATTTGAGCCAACCATGCTTTAAATGGTTCAGCCTTTGGTGATGGAATAGATTGGATAAGTCGGAATAATTGCTCTGAGTCTGCAACATCTGTTTGATAATATTTCCCATCAGTAGATTGCATTTTCAGTTGACTACAATTTGTAGCCAACTGACTTCCTTCTTTTTTTAATCTAAGCTTAAGCACACTCCAATATTTTCGTGGATTTGGACTTTCAGTTAATACTTCAATCACATCAATTACTGAAAAATACCATTTTTCTTGCTCTTCGTCCCATAGTGTGCGGACTTTTTTTTCTTCAAATATCTTAATTGAGTTTTCTTGTTTCATTTTAACATATAATTTTATTAATAATAATACAAGTGCTATTTGTTCTCAGCATCAACCACAATTAATACTCTATCAGTATCAACTTGCTCCTTTTCTGAACAGTTAACCGCAGTAATTTTACCAGATATACTTGAATAAAGAGTAGTTTCCATCTTCATTGCTTCTATTATGACAAGCGGAGCAGATTCGGCAACTTCATCGCCAACCGAAACAAGAACTTTCACTATACTTCCGGGCATTGGAGGTTTGATTTCCTCTACCGATAAATTAGCACCACTGGCTCCGTCAGCTCCAAAATCTTCATCAATTCTATCAAATTTGAAAGTATGACCATCAAGATTTACAAACACAAATAGTTGGTTGCTCCAAACACTAACATTTAATTTTTTATTATTAAAATTAGATGAATAAGTATTATTATCCAACTTTTTAGCAGCAATTTCTATTAGTTCATTATTAATATTTGCTTTAATTAAATTATCTTCACCAAAAGAGCCATCTAATGTGAATATTTCATTATTATATTTTAATTTCATAATTCTCCCTTAAATTATTTCCCATTTTCCAATTTCTAACCAAGGATTTGATTCCGTTATTTTTGTATTAAGTGCGGCAATATTTGTTTTTGTATTGTTTTCGGCAACAATTGCAAATGCTTTCGCCATATTAATCAATTCTTCGGTTGGCTTGGATTGAATTGTATGTGTATTCAAAAAACTCGTATCGATATTTCCTGCGATATAATCTTCGCTTTCCAATATTTTTACAAGATATGGTATAGAAGTTTTTACTCCCATTACAACATTATCCTTCAATGCTTGGATCATCTTCTTGCGGGAATCTTCACGATTTTCTCCAAAAGTAATTAGTTTAGCAAGAATGGGATCATAGAATATTGGCACTTCAAATCCCGACTTAACACCATTATCATAACGCACACCAAGACCAGTTGGTTCTTTGAAGTAATGAATTTTACCGGGACTTGGCATAAAATTATTCTCGGCATCTTCGGCATAAATTCTGCATTCTAACGAATGACCAATTTGTTTAATATCTTCTTGTTTATATGGCATTTGCTCGCTAAGTGCTAATTTCACTTGCAATTTAACTAAATCTACTCCTGTGGTCATTTCTGTTATTGGATGCTCCACTTGAATACGTGCATTTACTTCTAAAAAGTAATAATTTAGATTTTTATCAACTAAAAATTCAACAGTCCCAACATTATCATAATTGGCGGCTTTTGCAACTGCCACAGCTGTATCTCCCATTTTCTTGCGTAATTCTGCAGTAAGAATAGGCGAAGGAGTTTCTTCGATAATCTTTTGATGACGTCT
>DYPF01000090.1 GCA_020720105.1 Chloroherpeton thalassium | reverse complement strand
TGCTAGAAGAACTGAATGTCGATAGAATCGAAATTGCTTCTGCAAGAGTAAGCGAGGGCGAATTTCAGGCAGTAAAAAGCATTACTTCCTGGGCAAAAGAAAAAGGCTATGAAAATAAAATTGAGGTTTTAACTTTTATCGATAGTGGAATTTCTATTGAATGGATGAAAAAAGCTGGAGCCAAAGTTCAAAATTTATTGACAAAAGGTTCGATGAATCATTTAACACATCAATTAAAAAAAACTCCTGAACAACATTTTTCTGAAATTGCAAACACGATTCAATTAGCTCAAAAAAATGACATTGACACCAATGTTTATCTCGAAGATTGGAGTAATGGAATGCGCAATTCGCCTGACTATGTATTTCAATTTTTAGATTTTTTAGTGACTCAGCCCGTAAAAAGAATATTACTACCCGATACTTTAGGAGTGTTAATTCCTTCGGATACTTATGAATTTATTTCAAAAATTATCGAAAAATATCCAACAATTCATTTTGATTTTCACGCTCATAACGATTATGATTTGAGCGTTGCTAATGCTATGGAAGCCGTAAAGGCTGGTGTTCACGGCTTGCACGTAACGGTAAATGGAATGGGAGAACGGGCAGGAAACACACCTTTAGAAAGTATTGTTGCTGTAATAAATGACTTTCTGCCAGAAGTAAAAATTAATGTAGAAGAATCTTCATTGTACTCAGTAAGTAAATTGGTCGAAACTTTTACAGGTTATAGAATTCCGGCTAACAAGCCTATTGTAGGCGATAATGTATTTACTCAAACCGCTGGGATTCATGCTGATGGTGACAATAAAAACAATTTATATTTTAATAATTTGCTTCCAGAACGATTTGGTAGAAAACGCAAATATGCCTTGGGAAAAACTTCTGGTAAAGCGAATATCGAAAAAAATCTTCAAGAATTAGGATTACACCTCAACCAAGTAGATTTGAAATTGGTTACACAGCGAATCATCGAGCTTGGAGACAAAAAAGAAACTGTTACAAAGGAAGATTTGCCTTATATCATTTCTGATGTTTTAGACAGTCAGGCCTATGAAGAAAAAATTGTCATTGAGTCCTATGTATTGGTTCACTCCAAAGGAATTCGGCCATCAACAACGCTTTGTCTAAAAATTGACGGCGAAATAATCGAAGAAAATGCTCAAGGAGACGGACAATTTGATGCCTTTATGAATGCTTTGACAAAAATATATAAAAGCAAAAAAATGACTTTTCCAAAATTAATTGATTATGCCGTTCGAATTCCCCCTGGAAGCAGTTCGGATGCGCTTTGTGAAACTATAATCACTTGGACAAACGGAAAAAAAGAATTTAAAACCAGAGGATTAGATTCAGATCAAACTGTAGCTGCGATAAAAGCCACCCAGAAAATGCTTAATGTAACAATCTAATTAAGAAGAAAATCGATAAAATAATAACACAATAAAAAACAATGAAATTTAATATCGCCCTTTTAGCAGGAGACGGAATCGGACCAGAAGTAGTGGCTCAAGCCGTAAAAGTATCAGATGCAATTGCAAAAAAATTCAATCACGAAATCACTTGGACGCCAGCCTTAACCGGAGCTTGCGCCATTGATGCCCTTGGAGTTCCTTATCCTGATGAAACGCACGAAATTTGTATGAAGGCTGATGCGGTTTTATTTGGTGCTATTGGTCATCCAAAATATGATAACGACCCAAAAGCAACTGTAAGACCAGAACAAGGCTTATTGTTGATGCGTAAAAAATTAGGTTTGTTTGCTAATGTGAGACCTACGTTTACATTTCCGTCCTTGATTGACAATTCTCCATTGAAAAGAGAACGAATTGAAGGAACCGATTTGATTTTTTTAAGAGAATTGACAGGAGGAATTTATTTTGGAGAAAAAGGAAGAAAAGACAATGGCGAAACAGCTTTCGATAATTGTGTTTACACTCGTGCCGAAGTACAACGATTAGCCAAAAAAGGATTTGAATTAGCAATGACTCGTAGCAAAAGATTGTGTTGTGTGGACAAAGCAAATGTATTGGAAACCTCGCGTTTGTGGAGAGAAACCGTACAAGCAATGGAAAAAGATTATCCAGAAGTTACAGTAAGCTACGAGTTTGTTGATGCAGTGGCAATGCGTTTAGTGCAATGGCCAAACTCGTATGACGTTTTAATTACCGAAAATTTATTTGGCGATATTTTGACTGATGAAGCATCGGTGATTTCAGGTTCAATGGGATTAATGCCTTCTGCTTCTGTCGGAGAACACACTTCATTGTACGAACCAATTCACGGTTCATATCCGCAAGCAACAGGATTGAATATTGCAAATCCGTTAGCGACAGTATTATCAGCAGCTATGATGTTTGAAGATGCTTTTGGATTAAAAGAAGAAGCTGAAGCCATTCGTGCAGTTGTAAACAAATCATTAGAACAAGGTTTTGTTACCGAAGATTTAGTAGTAAAAGGAGCCAAAGCTTATAAAACTAGCGAAGTTGGCGATTGGTTAGTTGCCAATCTATAAAACACCAACTTCTTTCAATAGTTATCTAGATTACATTAAAAGAATTTTGAAAAAGAAGAAAGGCACCAATAGGTGCCTTTCTGTGTATTTAAAGAAAATATTAATATCCTCCTCTGTTTCCACCACCATAACCTCCGCGAGAATCACTGCGGTTGTTGTTATAACTTCTTCTTTCGCCTTCTGGTTTTGGCTCAGACTTATTCACTACAATAGCACGTCCTTGAACTGTTGCTCCGTTTAACTCATCAATTGCTTTTTGAGCTTCGTCATCATTTGACATTTCAACAAAACCGAATCCTTTACTTCTTCCAGTAAATTTATCAGTAATAATTTTTACAGAATCAACTGTACCATAAGCCTCGAAAGACTCTCTTAAATCTGCTTCCTCAATACTGAATGGAAGACTTCCTACAAAAATATTCATATGTACTTTTTTATAATATGCGACAAATGTAATCTTATTTTTCTCTAATCTACTATGTATTAGTTAATTTATTAATTTATGTTTTTGATAGAATTTTAAATAAACCTCAAAACCAAAAGTCAAAGCCTTTAATTACAATAGGTTTTACCTCTATTCTTTCTATTTATCAAATAAATATATTCTTTCACAGAAGCTTTATAAAAAATAGGATTTTATAAAATTAAGCCCCTGATTCATTTGAAAAACAGACATAATACAACCTCTCTTTGTTAAAAATAAATCGAATTAGTATTTATCGATAAAAAATGTATCTTTGCACCCTTAATTAATCGAGGTCGAGTACCTCAAAATTTAATCAGAAGATTATGTCAGTAAAAATTAGATTACAAAGACACGGTAAAAAACAAAAACCGTTTTACTGGGTTGTAGCAGCTGATGCTCGCTCAAAAAGAGATGGTAAATACCTAGAAAAAATAGGCACTTACAATCCAAACACGAATCCTGCAACTATCGAATTAGACATAGATAGCGCAGTAAAATGGTTGCACAATGGTGCTCAACCTACTGAAACAGCCAAAGCCATTCTTTCTTACAAAGGTGCTTTGTTGAAACATCACCTTGATGGTGGAGTTCGTAAAGGTGCTTTGACTCAAGAACAAGCTGATGCAAAATTAGCCGCTTGGTTAGAAGCAAAAGCGGGAAAAGTAGATTCTAAAAAAGAAGGTTTGACAAAAGCACAAGCTGATGCCAAAACAAAAGCTTTAAAAGCAGAAAAAGAAGTTAATGCAAAACGATTAGCCGCTGCCGCTCAGGCTGAAGCAGATGCAATTGCAGCTGAAACTCCTGTCGTAGATGAGGCTACAGAAGAAATTGTAGAAGAAACAGTTGCCGAAGCTGAAGTTACAGAAGAAGCAGTTGCTGAAATTGAAACTACGGAGGAAGAAACTCCTGCTGCTGAAGAAGCAAGCGAAACAACCGAAGCTTAATTTTCAAGCGACAATGCGTAAAGAAGATTGTTTCTACTTAGGCAAAATCGCTAAAAAATTTAGTTTCAAAGGGGAAGTTCTTATCTATTTAGATACTGATGAACCCGAATTATATGAAAATATGGAATCAGTTTTTGTTGACTTCAACAAGAATTTGGTTCCATATTTTATTGAAAACAGCAACCTACATAAAAATGATTTTCTTCGTGTACAGTTTGAAGATGTAAATAACGAAGAAGAAGCAGACAGAATAGTTGGTTGCGAGGTATACTTACCTCTTACAATGTTGCCAAAACTTGAAGGCAATAAATTCTACTTTCACGAAGTAATTGGTTTTGAAGTCGAAGACAAACGTCTTGGTGTTGTTGGAAAAATCCAATCTATAAATGATTCGACAGCTCAACCATTATTCGAAGTTTTGAATGGCGAAGTGGAGATCCTTATTCCAATGATTGACCATTTTCTTGTAAAAATTGATAGGGAAAACAAAAAAGTTATTATGGATTTACCCGAAGGACTCATAGAAATGTACCTTTAAGAAAGTGTTCAGTGTTCAGTTGCTCAAAAATCTGAAATCAGCATTCGTTAATCTGCAATCCCTATGTCCAAATTCCAATTCAAACAATTTTCCCTTGAACAAGACCAATGTGCAATGAAAATAGGCACAGATGGTGTTTTGCTTGGCGCTTGGACTCCAATTGAAAATAATCCGAAAAGTATTTTAGACATTGGAACCGGAACTGGAATCATCGCTTTAATGTTGGCTCAAAGAAGTTTTGCCGAGCAAATTGACGCTCTCGAAATCGATGAAAACGCCTACGAACAAGCGACAGATAATTTCGAAAATTCTCCTTGGAGTGATCGATTGTTTTGTTTTCACGCCGGCTTAGATGAATTTGTCGAAGAACCCGAAGATGAGTACGATTTAATTATTTCCAATCCTCCTTTTTATTCCGAAAATTATAAGTCAGATAATACTCAACGTGATTTAGCTAGATTTCAAGATGCTTTGCCTTTTGAAGATTTGGTTGAAGCAGCTGATCTACTATTGTCTGAAAACGGAATTTTTGCTGTAATAATTCCTTATAAAGAGGAAGAAAAATTCATTGATTTATGTGCAGAAGTTGAACTTTATCCTGTAAAAATTACCCGAGTAAAAGGAACTCCAACATCAGAAATCAAAAGAAGTTTATTAGCTTTTAAACGCTACGAGTTAAGTGTTTTAACTGCTGATGAATTGGTTATTGAAACTGCAAGGCATAAATATACGAATGATTATATAAATCTTACAAAAGAGTTTTATTTTAAGATGTAATCGGGTTTTTAAGAATTCTATTGTGAAATTTACAATTTAATTATATATTTTTGTTAAGTTAATATAATTTTGACTAACCCAAATCCTCTTTAGAATGAAATTAAAAATTATTCAACTCATCCTACTTTTCTACTGTTTTTTTTCATTTTCTCAATCAGATAAAGTAAGTATAAAAGAATATATAAATTTTTCTGATTTACCAAAGCAAACCTCTCAAACGCCAAGTTGGGCTATTCCATTGTACACAAATCCCGATGGTATCAATATCTATCAAATGAGAAAAGAGATAGATATTTGGATGAAAAGTGAAGAGGCTAAAAAGTATGGTAAAGAAATTTTAATAAAAGAAAAAAAAGCAGAAAAAAAAGAAAACGACTTTGATAACGAAAAGTTGAAAGAGAGTATTTCGGAAATACCAATAGTTAGATTTGCTTTAAATTTTATTAAGAAAGTGCCTTCTAATTGGATAGATACTAAGGGAAATATTAACCTACCTTTAAAAAGCAATTTTTTAAAAACCGCTAATAAACTTGAGGAATTAAATCAAAAAACAAAAGACATCAATAAAACTACCACATCTGCCAGTTGGTCGCAAATTGGACCTATGGAGACGGTTAGATCAAATGGAGTTCAAGGAGTTGGGCAGGTAAATGTTTATTACATAAGTATAGCGCCATCCTCTACCAACATTAGACTTGCAAGCACTGAAACAGGAGCTCTTTTTAAGACAACGGATAGTGGGGATAATTGGAGTTTTGTTGCAGACTATAATGGACCAAGCGCCTTTAATCCATTAAACTCTAATCAAATAATTCTTGGAAGTAATCCTTTTAGAAAGAGTACAGATGGAGGATTAACATGGCAAGTTAAACCTGTAATTGCAGCTTGTAACGAAATTTTATGGGCTAATAATGGAACAACAATTATTGCAGCTACTGAACAAGGTGTTTTTGTGTCAAATGATGCAGGAACTAATTTTAGTAATAATCTAAATGGAAACTTTATGGATGTAGAGTTTCAACCTGGAAGTTCTACAGTTGCTTATGCTATTGATAACAGAGGAAAGTTTTATAAAAGTATAAATGCAGGACAAACTTGGACTTTAAAAACTACAAATTATAGTTTAACTACTGTTAAAGATGGATTTTTATTAGGTGTATCTGCAGCTAATCCTAATCTTGTAAGTATAGCTTTTCTTACAGGTGAGTATGTTGAATTGATAAAAAGCGTAGATGGTGGAGAAATCTTTTCTCCCTTGTCTGTTTATAATACTGGTTTCTCGCAAGGTTATTATGATTTTGTTTTCGGTATTTCTCCTTTAAATGAGAATACTTATTTTTTAGGGGTTACAACTTTTTTTAAATCAACAGATGGAGGAATTACTTTTAGCCCAATTGGAGGTTATTATGGCAGTTTTCCAATTCATCCTGACATTCAAGATTTAGACTTTTTTGGGAATAATGTACTATTGGCTACAGATGGTGGAGTTAGTATTTCTAGTGATGGTTTTAATGATATTTCAAATTGGCATAGTACTAATAAAGGAATTTATGCTATGGATTTGTGGGAATTTGATCTTGGATTTAATACTGACCAAATGGGGAGCGGAAAATATCATAATGGAGATAATATATTCAATCCAAATTGGAATAACGGGAAAACGATAATTCTTGGTGGAGCTGAGGATGCTGCTGGAAAAACAATTTTTAGCAGACCAAATGCTATGTATTTTAGAGATTTATCTTCAGGATTCAAACAGATTGATACGGAGTTCAATACCAATGTTGTCGATACTTACCCTTTCTCTATTCCGTCAAACACCTATTACTATGGATTACGAAATAGTAATCTTACCTCAAACGTGAAATATAGTAATATAATATATGGAGCAATAGGAAATGATCTTGTTGTTTCTTATGATAATGGTGCTACAAATCAGGTTTTAAGAGGATTTAATTCTAAAGTATGGGATATTAAAACTTCTCGTCAAAATCCAAATGTTTTATATGTTATGACAGAAACAGATGGATTATGGAAGACTACTGATGGCGGTGTGAATTGGACAATATGCAGTTCGATTTTAAATGGAACTAATCAGATAAATAATGGTATAAATTGCCAAATAGATGTTTCCCAAACAAATTCTAATGAAATTTGGTTAGGATATGCTTACTGGAATGGTGCATATGAAAATAATAATTCTTATAGAATTTTTAAAAGTACGGATGGTGGACAAACATGGAATAGTTTAGATACAAATGTGTTAAGCCAGTTTACTGTTTTGCAAATGGTTCATCAATATGGTTCTAATGGCGGAATTTATCTATTAGGAAATGATGCTAATAATGTTGCTAAATGTTATTATAGAAATAATTCAATGACTGATTGGGTTGATTATTCAAATGGCTTAATGCCTAGTACTGCTATTTACACATTTGTTTATTTAAGACTTTCACATTATAAAGAAAAGATTAGGGTTGCGGGACCAAGAGGTGTTCAAGAAGTTGATTTTTATGAACATAGTACTCCAATAGCACAACCAACAACCAATATCAAGGAAGTTTGTATTAATCAAGAAATAAAGTTAGCTGATTATAGTATTCTTAATTATAACGGAGCTACTTGGCAATGGGCATTTTCAAAAACACCAGTTTATTTGAACGGAACAAACGCAACTTCTCAAAATCCTGAACTTAAATTTTTAACGCCGGGTAGCGTTGATGCCACATTAACAGTTACGGATGGTTTTGGTAACTCTGATAATAAAACGATAACTAATTTTTTAAATATTAATTATGATTCCGCTAGTTGTTTGCAACTAAATTCTGATCAAGATTTACAAATAAGTTGTGTTAATAATATACCAAGTAGTTCAAATATAGCCCCTGGAAGTCAAACAGTAATAACTGATTTTGATGGAGCAACATCAGGAAATTTTTTAGTGAAGATTAATTTCTATACCAATTGTTATGGAGTTGTTGGTCACATGGTTGCTATAGTGAACTTAACTGAGAATAAGATTAATGTCATTCAATACCGTCATTTTGCTGATTATTCTACTGGTTTTTTAGGTAATAATACAAATGTCGTAACAAGTTTAAGCGATGGTTTTGCAAAAATTTCTTTCACTCTTACAAGTGGAGTTTTATATTTGAATCATATTTATAATGCTTGTGGTAGCGGGACTTCTATTGCTCTTCAGGAATCTTGTTGGAAACCCTACACAGGAATAGATAATGGAGATTCTTTTGAGATACAAAAATGTAATAACATCATACCACAATCTTCACCTGTTTTAGGTAATGCGGATGTATTGGTAACAGATTTTAACAATGCAACGACAGGTTTGTTTTTTGTGAATGTTACTACTTCTACAAGTTGTACTACTTCTTCAAACAATATAAAAGCTATTGTAAATCTAAATAGTGATACTATAAATGTACTTGCTTATAAACATTTTAATCAAGTAACTACATCTGCTGTGAATGGAAACGAAACCAGCTCTGCTACAAGTGTTTTAACTACAAGTGGACAAGTAAATTATTTTTTAAGCAATAATAAACTATATGCAAGAAAGATATACGATCCTTGTGGTAATTCAAATTTTAGTATAAATTCATCTTGTTGGTCTTCTATGGATGATGATGGAAACGGTGTAGATAATATTGTTCAGCCTTCTACCTGTAATAACCCATTATCAACAGCTCAAATAGTGGACTCGAATACCCATCAAGTTTTTGTTTTTCCTTTAAATTCTGGACAAAGTAGCGTGTTTGTTAAATTAAATGTTTTTACAAACTGTAACAATACAACAGCTAAAGCTTATCTGAATATTGATTTAGAGAACAATTTGATCCATGTTATTAATTACTCTCATTTTGGTTCAACTGTATCAGATATAGTTTTAAATAATGATTCCGCTAATGTTTATTCTGAATCTTCTGTAAATGGAAAATTGAAATTTATTCTAATTAATAAAGTATTATACATCCAACGTTTATCAACAACTTGCTCGGGTAGTTATTATGAAATTACAAACTCTTGCTATTCTTTAGCAACTGATGAAATGTTAGCAATAAACAATTTTGCTTCAAATACAGTTTCAAATGTTGTTGCTTATCCGAATCCTACAACTGGATTATTTTCTATAAAAGCAAAAGAAGATGTCAAAAACTATTCCTTTAGTTTCTATACAATTGATGGTAAATTTATAACTCCAAATTATAAAGAAATTAATGAAAATAAATTACAAGTAAATCTTGAAGGTTTTTCAAATGGATTGTATTTTGCAATTATTTATAATAAAAATGATAAAACTTATGATTATTTAAAAATTATCAAGAAATAATTTTATGTTGTTTTCAATAGAAAATAAATTTTTATAAATGATATATTTTTTAATTTATGTAGTTTTGCAAACGATTTCGTAATTCAGTTTTTTGACTAATTACCAATCACTAATTACTAATCACTTTTAAGAAAATGAAACCAGATTTATTTCAAGCTCCAGATTATTATCAATTAGACGATTTATTAACCGAAGAACATAAATTAGTTCGAGATTCTGCTCGTGCATGGGTAAAACGCGAAGTTTCTCCAATTATAGAAGATTATGCGCAACGTGCCGAATTCCCTAAACAAATCATCAAAGGTTTGGGTGAAATTGGAGGTTTTGGACCATATATTCCTGAAGAATACGGTGGTGCAGGATTAGACCAAATTTCTTATGGTTTGATTATGCAAGAAATTGAAAGAGGTGATTCTGGTGTTCGTTCTACTTCATCAGTTCAGTCTTCTTTAGTAATGTATCCAATTTGGAAATACGGAAACGAGGAACAACGAATAAAATATTTACCAAAATTAGCTTCAGGTGAATTTATGGGTTGTTTTGGTTTGACCGAACCCAACTATGGCTCCGATCCCGGAAGCATGATTACCAATTTCAAGGATATGGGAGACCATTATTTATTGAATGGTGCCAAAATGTGGATTTCGAATGCGCCATTTGCTGATATTGCCATCGTTTGGGCAAAAAACGAAGAAGGAAGAATTCACGGATTAATTGTAGAACGCGGAATGGAAGGTTTTTCTACACCAGAAACCCATAATAAATGGTCACTTCGCGCTTCGGCAACAGGTGAGTTGATTTTTGATAATGTTAAAGTTCCTAAAGAAAATTTATTGCCAAACAAATCAGGATTGGGAGCACCGCTAGGATGTTTAGATTCAGCTCGTTTTGGAATTGCCTGGGGTGCAATTGGTGCAGCGATGGATTGTTATGACACGGCTTTGCGTTATGCCAAGG
>DYPF01000004.1:7706-45056 GCA_020720105.1 Chloroherpeton thalassium | reverse complement strand
CCTCGTGATGTGGAAATTTCAAATCAACTCCACCTGTATGAATATCAAAAGGTAATTCCAATATTTCATATTCCATTGTAGAGCATTCCAAATGCCAACCAGGGCGACCTGGCAAACTCTTACCTTCAAGTTCGAATTCCCAAATTGGTTCTCCTTCCTTCTGCTCTTTCCATAGTACAAAGTCGCTTGCATCTTCTCGCTCGTATGTATCAGCATCTACGCGAGAACCATGTTGGAAGTTTTCCCAATCAATCTTTTTCAGTCTGCCATAGGTGTCTGCTTTAGCCCACTTGGAAACATTAAAGTAAATAGAGCCGCCAGAAATATAAGCATAACCATTATCATAGATTTTTCTGATTAAATCTTGCATTTGCCAAATAAAATCGGTAGCTCTTGGATTAGCATAAAAATGATTAGTATCAATTCCTAAAGCATGAATATCTTCATAAAATTTATTTTCGTAATATGTAGTTAACTTCCTAAGATTATCTTTTGGTTCACTTGTTTGCTCGCCCATTTCTGGCAACCAAGCAGATGAGCCTAACTTGCTGTCACGTATTGTTTTATCGTCTATGTCAGTAATATTCATCACCCATTTTACTTCGTAGTTTCCAACATAACGAATCGTTCGTTGAAGCAAATCGGCAAACAAGAAAGCCCTCATATTTCCAATATGAGCAAAATTATAAACTGTTGGTCCGCAGGAATAAATACGCACTAAATTTTCTTTTAGGGGAGTAAAAGGTTCAATACTGCGGGATAAAGAATTATATAATGAAATTAGCATAATTGTTGTTATTTTTATTGATTATTTATTTTCCTTTAACAAATTTGGTTCGTCTTCAAACAAAAACGAAAATTCAACAGAAAGATTTTTAAATCTGCGAGCGACTTTGAGCAATTCTTCTGAATCAAAAAATGAAGTTGAAATTTTAAAAACAGATTTATCAGATTCTTTTGCGATTGCAATTGAGAATTGAGAGGAATTTCCTGTAGCGAAAATTTTAATGTGATAAATATCACTAAAAGTAGTCGAAAATTTAAGTTTTCTGTCCCAGAACTCTATTGTATTGTCGTAAAACAAAAAATAATGCTGATTATTGCCAAAATATACTACAACCACTCCAAATAGTGAAATAAACAGATAAATGAAGTTAAATTGTGTAAAATATTCCACACTATAAGATTTTAAATTAAATTGAAAAAATACTGCAATTCCAATGGCTATCAAGCCATAACCTAAAAAAAGTAGAGGTTTTTTTCTCGAACTATAACTATTAATTTCCATAATTGTTTATTTATTAGTAATTTAGTAATATTTTAAAAGAGAGAATTTGTATTTTTTCAAAATTGAATTCAAAACCAGATTATTTTGAAAAACAAAAATAACTAAAAATTAAGAAAGAAACATACAAAAAGAAATTAAACAAAAATTGGTAACTTGTGTGAGTTTTTTTTTAAATTTGTAGTTTGGATTATATAAGTATAGAAAAAAGATTTTTATTTCAATAAATAAGGAGTTATAACGTGAAAAGAGCTAAACTCGTTCTTGGAGCTATTTTATTCATTTTTCTGGTCATAGGAACCACAACAAGCAATGCACAATCGCTTTTGGGATCAAAAATGGCAGAAAACTTTGAATTATTCAGCCCAATCACAAATGGAACATTTATGGGAGAAGGCGATGATCCTTGGTATGAATTATCAATGCCCTTCACTTTCAGATACGATAATCAAAATATAACCAAGCTTTATGTTTATGGTAATGGTTATATCTCGATGAACACTTACCGCGAGCCATCAGCACTGGCAATTCCAAAGTTATATACATATCCAAATATCGTATCGTGGTATGCTGGAGATTTAGTAACTGAAGATGGCTTATACTATACCGTTACTGGTTCTGCTCCCTTCAGAGTATTAACAATCGAACAAAGAGATGCTCGTACCTACAATAACGGCGGTGGAGCAACATTTGATGTTCAGATTAAATTTTACGAAACATCAAACGAGATTAAAATACAATATGGAGAAAACGAAGGTTTGGGTGCGAAATTCACATTCGGATGGATTTACTTCACTGGTTCAGTAGCAAGTAACTACATCAATGTTAAACCAAACGATCCTAACGATCCTTCCACATTTTATTACAGCAACGTAGAGGCTAATACAGTAAGACATATATTAGGTGATGCACCATTTAAAATTCCTAAAGGTAGAACATATTCTTTGAAAGTGTTGCCTTCATTAGTGAAAGTGAATCCTGATGGCAAGTATGTATTGACAGAAGACTATATCTATAGCGATGCAGTAAATCGCCCTTATGTTTTAATTTCAAGAGAAGATACTCAATATGCTGTTGCATTACGATATTCGATAACAGGTCCTATTGGTTCAGTTGATCCAAAAACAATATATACTGCAATTCAAGATATAAATTATCCAGACGACGAAGTTGTTAATTTTAACCCACAGCCTGTTGGTCCAACTTATAGATTTGATATTGCGGCAGCAAAAGGTATTGCTGCTGGCGACAATGGTGCTCTCGACCTGAAGACCAACCAACATTTGATTGAAGGTGGATTGTATGAAGTAACTGCAATTTTAGAGATTGAAGGTTATCCTGCATTAAATCAAACAATAAAATCAAGATTCTATATTGCATTAGATTACGATTTAGAAGCATCAAAAATTATGCAACCTGTTAAAAAGGAAGCTTCTGCTTACCGCTTTGGTGATCATTATGTTCCTTTGACATTAAGAGTAACTAATGTTGGTAAAAAAGACATTAATTATTTTGAAGTTGAAGCAAAAGTGTATAATGCAGCTTCTAATCAATTAGTTGCAACAAAAAATCAAACATGGCAAAATCAATTAGACCCTTTGTCGAGAAATGAATACGTTGATGTAACAACACCTTCTTTTGATGCTCAATACATAGGCGATTACTATATTACATACAAAGTTGCAACAAGTGCGCTAACTCCAGATGGCAATTTGTTAAATAACGGCACCCCACTTGATATTGACCCAAAATACTATTTTGAGGTTGCTTATGAAATCGAGGCTGCTATTACTCAAGTATTGGCTCCTTCATCAACTTCTTATGCTTACGTACCTGTTAGACCTGGGTATAGAATATTCAACTTTGGTGCAACAGATATTTCCAATTTAGCTACTACAGTTACTATTTCGAAAAATAATGTAGTCGTTTATACCAAGACTGGCTTAATCGAAGCTCTTCCTGCTGGCGATGGTAATTCTATTGATTATTATTTTGATGATGTGTTTATTCCTCAATTGACTGGAACTTATGTTGTTTCTTTCAAAGCACCTGTTACTGGTGACGAAATCCCATCAAATAATACTTTGAATTATTCATTTACAGTATCAGCCGGTTTAGCTGGAACTTACACAATAGGTACTGGTGGCAACTTTGCTACTATCCAAGATGCTGTAGATGCAATGTATAAGAAAGGTATTACTGCTCCAGTTACTTTCAAATTTATCAGCAATTTCCACGAAGTTGGTTATTCTTATAATACAACAGCTCCAGCAATTGATATGACTTCTAATATCCCTGGTATGAGTGCAACTAATACTGTAACTTTCAAAGCATCAGAAAATATTAGTACTCGTGGTTATGTTAAAATTTACATTAATGCAGGTAGTGGTATTGGCTTTAAGTTCGGTCAAAATATGAACCCAGAAAACTTAGAAGCTCCAATAAACAAAGCAACCGACACAAGAAAGAAAGATTTAGCGAATAATGCTGGTTATATTACTTTTGATGGTGGTGAATTATATACAATTCAAGTAATTATGCAGTCACCAAACAATAAAGTAAGAGTTCCTTTCTATTTAGGTGATGGTGCGAGCAATATTACAATCAAGAATTTGCTAATTAGCGATGCAAATCCATTATTCTTAGGTCAGATGCCATTAGTTAGTTATACAGCTGGTGCTTTAAAAGAATTTAATCACCAAGCAGTGAATAATTTCTCAGCTGGTTTCTTAATTAGAAGTGTTCCTCCATTCGATCCAAAAACTAATTCAAATACATTCAATGTTGATACACTCAATAATGAAAATAATAAGATTATTGGAAATGTTGTTAATGGATTTGGATATGGATTGGTTGATTTAGGTATTGGTTTGTTAAAAGAAGCTTTAACTGATAATATCCCACAATACTATAATAACAACAACTTAGTTGAAAATAATACATTTGTTAATCTAAGTGATGCAGGTATTTTTATTGGTTTTTCTGATAATTCAACTTATACTGAAAACAGAATCGACTTAGTTCAAAACTCTATTGTTCAAACAGCTGGTATCTTTATGGGTGGCAAGCAAACTAAAAGCTATTTTGGGTATTTCAATACCAACATTACTATAAATGGAAATGAAATAAGTAACATTAAATCACCTGCTGGTGCTGCTGGTATTTTTGTTGAACAAACAGGATTTACATTTGGAACAGGAGCTTCTACTGTGTTCTATCCAAATACTGATGATAATATAACTATTACAAATAATATTATTCGTGATTTGAATGCTACTACAACTAAAACAGATTTGTTGGGTATCGCAGTTCTTACAAATAGAAATGATATTGGAAATTCAGCTTACTTTACTAATCCTCCAAAAACACTTGACTACAGAATTCAAAATACTAAAATTGCTAATAATACAATTATTATTAATGATGTAAACGAAGAATTCTTAGTTAACGAAGGCGAAATTGCAGGTATTACTCTACTTCAAGCACAAAATTCAAGTATTATCAATAATGCAGTTGCAATTAAAGATGGATTAGTGAAAGCAGGGAATGAAGTCGCTGCTGCTATGTTCTTATACGGAATGCAGCCAAATGATGATAAGAATATATTCAATAATAACGTTTATTACACCAAAGGTTCAGCAAATGTTGATTTTGTAAGATTTATCGAAACTGATGAAGATTGCGACATAATGGAATTTGGTGTTCCAACTGAATTTACACGTATAGATCAATGGATGGCTTGGACTGGTCAGGAATCATCTTCTGTTGAAATTTATGATTTCACCAACGACTTGCAAATTTACACAGGTAACCCAAGTAAGTTACGTTCCAAAAATAATCCTGTGCCATTTGGTTCATCTTTAGATGGACGCGGTATTGCTCTTGATTATGTTAAGTATGACGTTGATGGCGTGCTTCGTGGCGATGCTGGTCATCGTTATGATGTTGGTGCTGAACAATTCACAGGCACTCCTTATGTAGTTGATGTTGAGTCTATCAACTTTACTGAGCCATTAGTATATCGTGCAACAGAAGGCTTACCTTTTGATGACGCCCAATATATTGTTACTCAAGTACCTGTTGAAGTGAAGGCACAATTCCGCAATAATGGTACTCAATTACAATCAGGCGTGGTTGCAACTTTAACAATTACTCGTGAATCAAAAGCAAACAGATTTGATGATGGAATGGTTATTCTCACAAAACAAATTAATGTTAATGACTTAATCGCTGGCGAAGTTGCTGAATTATCATTTGATTTAGGCGATGGCGTTCCAGACGATTTTATTCCAAAAACATATAGTGATTTTGTAGGTACTCCTGATGAATACACTAATGTTCCTGCTCAATTCGCTAAAATGACTGCAAATGTTACTCCAAGATATTTATTATCAATCAATTTGCAATATGATGAAAACAATTGGAATAATCAAATATCACAAGTTGTTAGATTCTTCTTGCAACGTTCAAGATACAAAATGTTAATTACAACTGAAGATTGGGCTTCAATCGATCCAACTTTAAGCGATGCTAACGAAGTAGCTGCTAATCTGAACTTAGATTCATTGAAAGCTGGTTTATTCAGATTAGGTTTCTACAATAACTTAAACTTAGAAAATCCTCGTTATGATTATGATGTAATCGATAGAAAAGCTTGGGAAAGAAGATCCATTGACTACTCGATGTACAAAACTATGTTCTGGGTTGATGGACACGACGAAGTTGTTCCAGGTATGTTAAATCAACTAAGCATATACGAATATCGTAATTTACTTGAATTCTTGAATACTGGTGATGCTTTATTGGGCGACAAAAAGAATATATTCTTAAGTTCTCAAGATTTCATTAGAAATAATGAACCTTTGTACGAAGATTTTTCTGATTACTTCCACGCTACTGAAAGTGCAGTTATGCCAACTCCATTAAAAGCCCCTGCAAATAATTATGCTGGTAATGGCTTAGATGGAACTTATATTGGTAGATTACAAAAATTCCCTGTAACAGAAACATTTTTTGAATTGAATAATGTTGCTACTTACCCTAACAATTATCCTTTACCAGGATTACTTGATATTCAAGTAGTTGGTAATGGTGTTGCTCGTATTGGTATGCTATACGACAACGTGTGGTTTGACACTAAAGTTTATTCAAAAATCCAATTAGTTCCAGAAAGTATGAAAATTGCAGCTATCACTAATAATGCAGTTGATTATAACTTAGGATTGATTGGTGTGGAATGGAGACATTTTGCAGGAATCGAAAGCGTACTACGTTCATTGATTGATTATGCAGATGCTAACGAAGGTTATGTTGTTCCAATAGATTTATTATCATTCAACACTAATCCAGTTGGTACTAATTCAGTAGCTTTAAACTGGACTACAACAAGCGAAGTTAATGGTTTAAGATTCGATATCGAACGCAGCACTGATAATGCTAATACATTTACTAAGATTGGCGAAGAACAAACAAAGGGCAATTCTGGAACAATTTCACATTACGGACCTTTTGTTGATAAGAACTTAAACTTAAATCAAACTTACGATTATCGTTTGAAGATGGTTGACAAAAATGGTAGTTATGAATACAGCCAAGTAAGTTCAATTACTTTGACTGGCAACGAAGGTGTAGTTTCCGTTAGTGAATTCGAACCAAATCCTGCAAATTCAACTTCCTACTTAAATGTTGATTTATCATCAATTGCTAATGTTTCTGTTGCTCTCTACAATGCAGATGGAAGCTTTGTTGCTAACTTGTTTGAAGGTGAGTTATCCGCAGGAACAAAATCAATTGAATTGAATGTAAATCAAATTGCTAATGGTTCGTATAATGCAATCATTACAATAAATGGCATAACATTCGTTAAGAGAATTAATATTGTAAAATAATCAATAAACTCTCAACTTGCGAGAAAAAAGAGGCAGTCAATTAGGCTGCCTCTTTTTTTATTATGTTGGTGTTATATTCACAAGAACAAAAAGTCATTCTTAAGCTAAGTGACGAATCCAATGTTAATTTGATAATTTTCAAAATAAATATTAAATATATGAGGGAAAGTTTGAAATTTATGTTTTTTTAAAAGGCAATTTCGTAAAAAAAAACGAGTTGTATCTCATTTTAAAGAAAAATACAGCTCAAAAACATTGATTATTGAGCTTAAAATAGTATATTTGTGAGCTTAAACATGAAAGATGAGTGATAATAGAAAACAACATCATAGAAGAAGATTTCCTTGCAAAAATAGGGCGAACGGGACAACGTATATAAAACATTTGGCAGGAAATCGCCCGCAATCCCTTACTGCGTATAGGCTTAGCCGTTGGCGGTAATGGCAGGAAGACGCTGAAGATGATAAAAGAATAATTTTTATCAGAGCCTACTCCTTGCCACATCACAGGGTGGGATTTTGAGCAGAGCAAGCTATGCCCCTACAAATTTACCCAACACCTAACGCCTAACACCTTTTCTATTTCAAATATAAGTTAGCATCGCCATAACTGAGAAATCTATAATCATTATTTAGTGCAAATTCATAGATCGTTTTGTAATTATCGTAGCCAACATAAGCAGAAACGAGCAATAGTAGTGTGCTTTTGGGCAAATGGAAATTAGTAATCAAACCATCAATCATCATAAATTCATAACCGGGAATAATCATAATTTGGGTATTAGCTATAAGTACATTCATTTTTTGATCTAACATATAGTTAATTATTGCTTCAATTGATTTATTTGCATCTATGTTCTTACTTTTATCTTTCCAAATCCATTGATTAATTCTGAAATTCATTTCTCCAGATTCAATTAAATTTACTCCAAGCCAATAAAGCGATTCTAAAGTGCGGACGCTTGTTGTGCCAGTTGCTATAATTTTTCTATTCGAATTACTCAAAGCATTTTTCAGATGCTGTAGAAATTCAATATCAACTTGGAATTGTTCTGAGTGCATTTCGTGCTCATCAACAGAATCTGCTTTGATAGGCACAAATGTACCCGAACCAACGTGCAAAGTCAAATCCAATATTTGTACATTATTCTCTAATAGTTTTTGAGTTACTTGGTTTGTGAAATGAAGACCCGCAGTTGGTGCTGCGATTGATCCTTGTTTTTCGGCAAATATTGTCTGATAAGTTTGCTTGTCTTGCTCTTGCATTTCGCGTGCAATGTAGGGCGGCAGAGGCACTTTGCCAAGTTGCTCCAAAATTTCAGTTAAAGACAATGAATTTGGTGCCCATTCAAATTGGATATGTCGTTTGCCCTCAACAACATTTTGAATAATAGCATTTATTTCAATTCCTTGAAAATGTCCTTTTAATCGTATGTTTTCGTTAAGATTTCTGCCTCGAACAATACATTCCCAAACCTGTGGTGAAGGATTTGCTAATGCTAATTCGGGTAAATTATATGTTATTGGTGCTTCGAGTAATATTTCTACTCTACCGCCTGTTTCTTTCTCTAAAAAAAAACGAGCAGGAAACACTTTTGTTGAATTACGAACCAAATAAACATTATTATTGGAGAAATCATCCTTTAAAATATCGGGTAAATCATAGAAATATCTATTTTCGATTGTATTTGTTTGCAAATTAGCATAAAGCAATTTGCTCATTTCCCTTTGTTCCAAGGGAAATTGAGCAATATTATCTAATGGTAAAGAGTAATCATAATCTTCGATATTTATCTGATTGGAGTTTTGTTTGAGCATTAACTAATCTCTGCTCCTGATTCAAAGTTTGTTTGGTCAGTTGTTAGAATCGAAAGGTTGCCATCAGCAGATTTTGCTGCAAGAATCATTCCTTGCGACTCTATTCCAAATAATTTTGCGGGTTTCAAATTATAAACAACCGCAATTGTTTTCCCGACTAAAGACTCTGGAGCATAATACTTGGCTATGCCCGAAACAATTTGCCTTTTTTCTGTTCCAATTTCAATTTGTAATTTCAATAATTTATCTGATTTTGGCACTTTTTCAGCTTCTAATATTTTTGCAGTTTTCATTTGTACTTTTCGGAAATCATCTATTGAAATTAAATCAATTACTCCAATTTCTTCTTGTTTAGGTTCGTTATTTTTTTGTAAATTTCCCAATTTTGCTACTTGAAGCTCGATAGTTTTATCTTCAATAAATGGGAAAAGAATGTTTTTAATTTCAAAGTGCTGTTCAAAATTCAGAGTAGGGAATTTTGATTTATCCCAAAAATTCTCATTTTCAGTTGCTTTATTAGGATTACCAATCTCGGAATTGTTGCTAATGAACGAATGAATTATCTGGCAAGTATGTGGAATTACTGGCGAAAGCAAAACAGATAATGAACTTGTAAGTTGAGTGGAAGTGTAAAGTGTTTTTGCAGTTTCTTGTGGATTTTGCTTGATAGTTTTCCAAGGAGCTTCGTCGTTGAAATACTTATTAGCAGCTCGGGAGATATTCATAATTTCTTGGAAGGCTTCTTTTATTTTAAAGCGATTTAAAAATGCTTTAGATTTCTCAATTCCTTGCCATAAGCTAAGAACAACTAATTTATCATTATCGTTGAATAATTCAAATGTGAAATTATCAGAATTTGCTAAATTTGGACTACTTTTAAAATTATCATCTAAATACTTTATAAAATCATTCCACTCACCAATATATCTTTCATCAATTTTTGGAACTTGAGAATTGAAATTTTTACCCAGAAATTGTGAAGTTCTATTGATGAAATTACCAAAAATTGCGGCTAATTCATTATTATTTTTTGCTTGATAATCTTTCCAAGTAAAGTCAGCATCTCTTTGTTCAGGTAAATTCATCAAAAGCGAATATCGCAGCGCATCAATATAGTTTGAATCTGGGAAATCAGTCAAGAAATCACGAACATCAATGCTCCAATTCCGAGATTTAGAGAACTTCTGTCCTTCCAAATTCAAAAATTCATTAGCGGGTACATTTTTAGGTAAAATAAAATTGCCTTTAAAATGGAGTAAAGCTGGGAAAATCAAAGTATGGAACACTATATTATCCTTCCCGATGAAAGCATAATATTCTGTTTCGGAATTTTGCCACCAATCAGCAAATTTACTTTCGTCATCTAAGTTCTCTTTTGCCCATTTTTTAGTTGCCGAAATATAACCCAAAACAGCATCAAACCATACATAAAGTACTTTTCCTGCACTTTTATCAGCAGAAAGTTCTGGCAATTCACTTAGCTTTACTCCCCAAGTTAAGTCGCGAGTTATAGCACGTTCCGCTAATCCTGCTTTAAGCCAACTGCGAGTTTGTTGCAGTACATTATCCTTCCAAATGTGCGAATTTGATTCAATATAATTTTCTAAAAATTCTTGAAATTCTTGAAATTTAAAATACCAATGTGTTGTTTTTTTCACAATTGGTGTTTGACCGCTAATTATACTTTTTGGATTTTTTAAGTCAATTTGATTGTAATAAGCACCGCAGCTATCGCATTGGTCGCCACGAGCACGGTCGTAACCACAATTTGGGCAAGTACCCTCCACATATCTATCGGGCAAGAACATATTTACTTTTGGGTCGAAAAATTGTTCCTCTTCTTTTTCGGCAAGTAGATTTTTCTCGAGAGCAGACTTAAAGAAATCTAAAGCAAGCGTATGATGTTCGGGCAATGAGGTGCGGCTATAAATATCAAAAGACATTCCGAATTTCTGGAATGCATCTAAATTTGCATAATGGTATTTGTCAATTATTTGTTCTGGGGTTGTTTTTTCCTTTTCTGCTGAAATAGTAATAGCAACTCCGTGTTCGTCTGAACCACATACGTATAAAACGCTCCTGCCGCTTAATCTTTGATAACGCGCATAAATATCTGCTGGAAGGTAAGCTCCTGCTAAATGACCTAAATGAATGTAACCATTTGCATAAGGTAAGGCTGATGTAATTAAAATTTTGTTCATTTCTGCTCTTTTTTTTACGATTGTGGAAAACTGCAACTAATAAATTATTCAAAATTAACTAATTTGCAAAAAAATATAACTTTAATTATGCGAAATTCCGTAATTTTACATTGCAGCAAAAGAGGGAAACACAAAATTATGTTTTCGAGTAATTTTATTATAAAAAATTTAAAATTTATTCTTAATCAAAAGAGAAATTCATATATTTTCTTTTCTTTTCTTCTATTTTTTTCAGTTTATTCTTTTTCGTTTAGCCAATTACAAGTTAATGATATTGATTATGGAACAAGAGTATTTTATAATTCTGAAAAACTATTTGAAGAAAAATTATTAAGAGAAGCAGAATTAAATTTAATAAAGAGTATTGACAAATTCCCATACAATCCAACTTATGGAAAAGCAGAATTGTTGAGAGCTAAGATTGACATTATTTCGGGGAACTACGAAGTCTCCAAAAATACATTGTTGAATTTTGTGGATAGATTTCCAAATTCACCTTTGCAATCTAATGCTTTGATGCAGATTGCATTGATCTATATTGAACAAGAAAAGTGGGACCAAGCCCAGGGTTATTTTGAATTAACTCTGAAGAGAATCGAATTTGACCGATCTCGACGTAACGACTACGAATACTTTACTGATTTGCAGTCTCAAGCTTTGTATTGGCAGGGTATTGCAATTTATCAGCAAGGAAGATATTATGAATCAATACCATCGTTTAAGCAAATTATCACCGAAACCCCAAAATCAGATTTAGTTAGTGATGCTTATTTTGCAATAGCTTTAGTTTACGAACGCAATCAAGATTATGATAGTGCAATAGTTAATTTTAATCATATTATCAATGAATATCAATATTCGAGTGCTGTTCTTTCTTCTGCTATTCGTTCGGCAAATAATCATATTCTATTATTGAAAGCATCACGGGCATTGTTTGATTTAGAAACAGCTGCAAATATCTACAATCATATTCAGATGCAGGATTCGATCGGCAAATTATATGCTCCTCAGAAATATACAAACTACTCGATTGATGAAATTAGTTATATGAAAGGCGAAGCCTATAATATTATCGGCAATTATCCACAAGCAATTTCGGAAATGAACGCTTTTATGGAAACTTATTCCGATACAAAATTAAGAACTTATTTTTTATATGGAATTGGTTGGTCGAACTTAAAGAATAGTAATTATACAGAAGCAATAAATTACTTCGAAAAAGTTATTGCCGAAGCGAGCGATAATGAAAAACAACTTAAAGATTTTGCCGAGTTTTACCATTCAGTTGCAATTGCAAAAAGTGGGAAAATTGACGAAGCTCAAAAAGAATTTCTTAATTTGGCATCTCGCAGCGACTTCCCGTTTGCAGGAGTTGCTCTTCTCGAAATTGCACAAATTAATTACAATGCAGAAAATTACAACGAAGCTCGTAAAAATTTAGTCCGTGCCGAAAAGGAAATTACTTCCGGAAGAATTTTAGCGCGCGTCCACTTGCTTTTGGGCGCAACTTATATGCAATTAAAAAAATACGATGCTGCAATATTTGAGTTCGAAAAAGCAAATACAATTATTCAGAATAGTAATATTGTCTTTTTCCCCGAAAAAGATATGTTCCGTTCCGAAATAATGTTCCGCAAGTCAGTTTGCTTTATTCAGTTGAATCGCTACAAAGAAGCAATAAATAACCTAAACAATTTTATAGCAACCAAGCCAAGCGATAATAAATTATCTGAAGCAATGTTCTGGTTAGCCGAAAGTTATTACCGCTCTGATTTGCTTACAAATGCACAAAATACTTATGAAAGTTTATTGTCGCAATATCCGAATTATCGACGTGAAGAAGTTCTTTATGGGCTTGGATGGTCGTATTTTAGAGTGAAAAATTTTAAAAAGTCTACTGAATATTTCAATATTTTAACCAAAGAATTTCCAAAATCAAATTTTGCAACCGAAGTATTAGCACGACAAGCAGATGGATATTATATCGACAAGAATTACATCAAAGCAGCAGAATATTATCAACGTGCATCACAATTAAGTCCCAAAACTGAGGAAGGACAATATGCCGCATATCAATTATGCAATGCGTATTATCATAGTAGCCAATATCCAAAAGCAATCAATGCACTGCTTGAATTTGTAGGCAAATATCCAAATTCTGCATTTGCTCCGCATTCTGTTTACTTGATGGGTTGGATAAAATTTATCCAAAAGGAATATCAAGATGCTATTAATAATTATTCGTATTTAATTGAAGCATACACTCAAAGTAATCTTGTTCCACGTTCATATTATTCTATTGGCGATTGCTATTTCAATCAAGGAAATTACGAAAAAGCACTTGATTATTATCGTAAAGTGATAGAACTTTTCCCAAGTGATGGTCTTGCACCCGAAGCCTTGAAAAGCACACAATATTGCTACATTGCACTTGGCAGAAATGACGAGGCAATAGCACTTGCTGACCAATATATCAAATCGAATCCAAACTCTCCTGCAATTGTGGAGTTTGCATTCAAAAAAGCAGAAATGTTTTTCTCTGGTCAAAGATATGGAGATGCTGCCCAAGAATATCAACAATTTTTGGAAAAACATCCGGATAGTGAATACAATGCAGAAGCAATGTATTGGATGGCAATGAGTTACTTGAATTTGAATGAAACCGAGCAAGCAATGTCAACTCTTAAAAAAGTAGCCACTAAATATCCGAAAAGTGATTTTGCTCCAAAATCATTGCTTGAACTTGCTCAAATTCTGCGGAACAATACTTATTTGATGGAAGCAGATTCGGTTTATAATTCAATTTACGAAAACTTTAAAACTACTGATTTTGCTGCACAAGCGCTTTACAAAAGAGCAGATATTGCTTTAAGTTTTGGAGATACAGCCAAAACATTAAACTTATATAATGAAGTTGCCAATCAATATCCAACAAACCCTTATGGTTTGAGTGCTCGCTATAGAATTGGAATGTATTTGCGAAATACAAATATGAATGATTCGGCATTAAAACAATTTGAGCTATTGTCAAGTTTGTCCGAAGATCCCGAATTAGCTGCTGAAAGTCAGTTCCGTGCAGGCGAAATGTATATGAGATTATTAAACTACGAAAAAGCAATTATTGCTTTTAATGTAGTAAAAGATAAATATTCAACTGTGGAAGTATGGTTCCCGCTATCATTACTTTCATTAGGCGAAGCTTACGAAAAGAAAGAAGATTATGCCTCTGCAATTAATACATATAAATCGTTAATTGCAATCAATCCTGATGATGATTATTCCAAAACAGCAAGGTCAAGACTTAAGTTTTTAACTAATAAACTTGACAACAAATAAGAATTATTCAATATTTAGGGAAGAAAAATGAAAATAAATATAAATATTAAAAATATTATTAAAAATATTATTAAAAATATTGATAGCGTAAAAATAAAGATAATTGTTGTGTTATTATTCTTGAATAGCATTTGCTTATTTGGACAAGCAGGACAAGCACCTCAGCAGCAACCTCCTGTAGAATTGCAAGAATTAGTTATCGAAGGTGTAGAAAGTGTTAATGTTAAAGCTGGAAGCAAGCAATTGCCTACGCCACAAACGCGTTTTTCCGCTGCAGAATTAGATTCAATCAATCCTCTTGATAAGCAACCCTCGTTGCTAATTCCACCGCCTCAAATCCCCAAAGCATTGCAATTTCCAATAATGCCTAATGCGTTTGTAAAAGCAGGTTTCGGATTATTCTCTACAGTAGATTTATTGGCGGGTTATCGAGCAAATTTTGTTGGATATGAATTATACGGCAAAGCTGGCATCAATTCATCGCAAGGTGATGTTAAGAATTCAGATTACCAAAATCTAAATTTGATGATAAATTCAGATTACATAGCTCCAGATTTCTTTTGGATATTTGGTGGTAGCCGCACTCTTACTAATCTTTCGTTGAATTATTCTGATTACAATCTTTATGGGACACAATTATCAGCAAATCGTTCAGCCTTAGACCTCGATTTTTCATTGAAGAGTAAAGGAAACTATGAAGGTTTTAACTTTGGAACAGGAGTAGGATTTAACACTTATCAATTATCTCAATCCACACGAAATTTATTTGAAAATCGAATCTATGGATTTTTGAACATTGATACTAAATATGAAAATTACTTGTTTGGAACATCAGCTGAATTGAATATTGGTAACTTTTCGGGAAAGGATTTGTCTTTCCATCAAATTATGGGGAAAAGTGCCATATATTACGATAAAATGACTTTAGAAGGCGAATTAGGTTATCAATTTGCTTATAATACTAAAGAAGTTGGACAATCTATGGTTGCGATGAGGATGATTTTAAGCTATTTACCAAATATGGATTATTCTGTAAGAGCAGAATTTTATACCGGACTTGATAAAGATTTTGCAACTACATTCTACCGTCAAAATCCATATTTAGACATTATCAATGAAATTGTTTATCCACGTGCAAGTGCGATAATCAAAGGTATTGTGCAATACCAACCCGATACAAAAAAAGGTATAACAATCAATGGATCACTCAATTTTTATGAATATTATCCATTTTTCAATTCTGATAGTTTAAATAGTGTTGATTTGTTATTCGAAACAGCAAATATTATTAAATTATCAACAGAAGGCTTTTGGGAAATAACTAAAAATTCCAAACTTAACGGTACTTTAGGCACAAATTTAGCAATTTTGGATTATCAAAGTAATACTATTCCCTATATTCCCAAAATTTTTGGATCATTAGCCTATAGACTTCAGTTTTTTACAAAAGGAAACATTGAGATTGGATTCCTTTATAACTCTATGCAATATGCCGATAAAAATAACAAAAACGAACTTAATTCGTATTTTAATCTATATGGAAGGATAGATTACGAAATTTATCAAAACATAAGGATTGATATTGAATTGAATAACTTAACCAACAACGACAATTATCTATGGCAAGGTTATCGTGAACGCGGTATATTTGCTCGTCTTGGGTTAATTTGGCAATTTTAATAATGGTGAGTGATGAGTATTTTTGATGATAAATTAAGACCAGAAGAAGTTGCAGGTGGGTTCAATCCAGGTGAACCTGATGATGATATTATGCTTTTGGAAAAAACAGGAAAGTATCCTGGTGATTTCCCGTATTATCAATCTAATCAACCTGAGATTGCAATAAGTGCTGTTGCAAGTGATGAAATAATCGAAAATGTAGAAGGAAATATCTGGGATAGGATTACAGAAGACGAAATTCCTGCAGAAACCACACCAGAGCCAGAATCAGAGCCAATTTTTGAACAAATTCCTGAAATTGAAACAACTTCCAATCCTGAACCAACTCCCGAAATTACTCAACAAGAAGAAAGTGTTTGGCAAGATGCAACAATTCCTGCTTTTGCAGATTCCGATGAAACTCTTAAGGATTTGGGGCAAGTGGTTGCAGATCCAATTTGGGAGGCAGAAAACACTTATGAAGTATCTCAAAACGAACAAGTAGAAAGTGGTCCTATAAGTATAGATGATGAATTAAAAAATTTACTAGAAGCAGAATTAAAAGCAAGCCAGAAAAAGCGTAAGGAAAAAGAAGACCGCAAGTTAGAAACGCAACCCGAGCAAGTTGAAGTTGTTGAAGTAGATGCAGAACAAGCTAAGAAAAGTTTCAAGCCAGTTGAAGAGAAGGAAAAGAAAGTTGACTTTATAGATTTTGACAAAATTGATGAAACTAAGAAAGTTGAAACCGAACCATTAATTCCTAATGTTGAAGGAGCAAAAGAAGTAATTAAATCCAAGAAAACTAAAGCTCCAAAGCCACCAAAAGAGAAAAAAGAACGAAAAAAAGCAGGTTTGTTGTTCTGGATTGGTTCGTCAGTAGCAGGTATATTACTAATTGCTGCAGTAAGTTACTTTGCAATTAATTATTATTTGAATAATTATGATAAAGTAGCTAAAGATTCAACAATTACTAAAGAAAAGCAATTAGCTAAAAAAGAAAAATCAAAAGATAAACATAAAGAAACAAAGGACGGCAAACACTCAGAAGGTGAACATAAACCAACTCACGAAGGTGAACACAAAGTTGATACTACTTCTGCTGAGTTTGAACATAAAGAAGATACTAATATTGCTCATTCTGATGCTAATTTAGATCATAAGGAAGAACATCTACAAACAGACGAGCATTCAATAACAGAACATAAAACTACAGAACATAAACCGATTGAACACAAAGTTACTGAAAAACCTAAACCAACAGAAAAAGAAATTTCTCATACAAAAGTAACTCCAAAACACGAACCAGAACACAAAAAAGTAAAACAAAAGAGTAATGTTACTCATAATAAGCCCAAAGTTGTAAATAAAAAGCCAGAGCAAACAACAACTAAACCAAAAGTTGCAGAAAATAAAATAATAGAGCAGCCTAAAACTGTTGAAATTCCAAAAGTTGTAAAACCAACAAAGGCGGTCTATACTATTCAAGTTTATTCCACACCAAGCTTTGAAGATGCTCAAATGTGGATTAAAAAACTATATAGTTTAAGTATTTCCAATGCTTACATTAGTACGCAGAAGATTCGTGATGTTGTTTGGTATCGTGTTCGATTTGGAGAATATAATGACAAACAAAATGCAATAAATGATGCAAGAAAATTAGGATTTAGTCAAACTTGGGTAGATAGAATTAAATAAGATGAGCACATATAGATTTGATGAAACAGAATTTGTAAGTTTTAAACTACCATACGATAAGAATACTTATCTTAGTTGGTTTTTATCAGTAGTAATATTAATAATTTGTGTATTGCTACTTTTCTTTTTTAAACTTGAACCACCAAAAGCAATAGAATTACAAAGAAATTCAACAACAATCGAATTGCTTAATATTGGATTAGGGGACGGAACAGGCAAAAGTAGTGGAAATTATCAGGAAGAAGGTGATGCTCACAAAGGTAAAGAAGCAACAAATGAGTTAGATGATGCACAAATTGCTTCAGCAAGTAATCGCCAAACAAAATCTAATCTTACACCTGAGGAAACAAGTAGATTAGTTCCTACTTCTAATCCATCAACAAATGATGTTTCAGATAATCGAGAAGTTAGCAATAGCAAGAAAAATGTAGGAACTGCTGATGGAGATCCTTTTGGCAGTGGTATGGGCGACAAAGGCTTTGGCAGCGGTGCTGGGCATGGTTACGGAGATATTGATTGGGGTGGTGGCGGTAATCGTATTGTTGTGTATAAAAAAGTACCGCAATATCCTGATGGCGTAAATGCTTCTGGGACAATTAGATTGCAGTTTACTGTGCTGCAAGATGGAACTGTTGATAAAATGTTCCCATTGGAAAAAGCTGATCCACGATTGGAAAAAGCTGCAATGGACGCTCTCCGACAATGGAAATTTAATACTATCAGCGAAAATAAAGTACAAGTAGGAATTATCACTTTAAAATTTAGATTAAGATAAATTGTATTTCGGATTAAAAAAAGAAATTAAAACAAAAAAAATATAAATTGCTTATGGAAAATTATATCCAGTTTTTTTTGGAATTGCCCAATTTTGTAAAAGTTATTATTGTAGCGTTAGTGATAGGGATAATATTTTCTATCCTCAAAAAATTTATTAAATTAGCTATAATAATTGCAATATTGGTAATTCTTGTTTTAGTTATATTAAAATTATTGCAATAGGGACGAAAATGTCAAATAAGATTTCAGTAATCGGAACCGGATATGTCGGAATTGTTTCAGGAACTACTTTTGCCGCTCATGGCAATCAAGTGTATTGTGTAGATATTGATGCTGAAAAAGTTGAGAAAATGAAACAGGGTATTTCTCCAATCTTCGAGCCCGGTTTGGATTGGTTATTAAAGAAAAATTACGAAGAAAAAAGGTTGATTTTTACTACAAACTTAGAAGATGCTGTTCGCGAAACAGAAATAATTTTCTTGTGTTTGCCTACTCCGCCAAATGAAGATGGCTCAGCAGATTTGCAACACGTATTAAAAGTGTCAGCAGATATTGCAAATATCATTAAAGAGAAAAACTATCCAAATAATAAGATTATTGTTGATAAAAGTACAGTTCCTGTTGGAACAGGCGAAAAAGTTAAGAAAATTTTCGATGATATTCTTGCTGATAATCAAATAGAAATCGTAAGTAACCCAGAATTTTTACGTGAAGGTTTTGCTATAGAAGACGCTATGAAACCCGAGAGAGTTGTGATCGGAACAAGATCAGAACGAGTAAAAGCAATAATGACCGAACTCTATGAACCATTTTTGCGTAGCGGAAATCCAATTATCTTTATGGATGTTAAAAGTGCCGAATTAACAAAATATGCCGCAAATGCTTTTTTGGCAACCAAAATCTCATTTATGAATGATCTGTCTCGTTATTGCGAGGTTATTGGTGCAAACGTAGAATTAATTAGATTGGGTATTGGTTCCGACTCACGAATTGGAAAAAGATTTATTTATCCTGGTGTTGGATATGGTGGCAGTTGTTTCCCAAAAGATGTGAAAGCTTTGATACATTCATCAAATGAAGTTGGTATTGATTTAGAAATCGTAAATGCTACCGAAAGAGTAAACAAATCTCAATCTGATTTCTTTTTCCAAAAAATTGCTAAGAGATTACCCGATTTAGCGGGTAGAAAATTTGCTATTTGGGGCTTAGCTTTCAAACCTAATACAGATGATGTTCGCGAATCACCTTCATATAGAATCATTGATTTGCTATTAGAACAAAATGCTCAGGTTTTTGCATACGATCCCGAAGCCATCGAAAATACAAAGCGAGTTTATGGTGATAAAATCAACTATTCAAATGATATGTACGAAATTTTGGAAAATGCTGATAGTTTACTTCTAATTACAGAATGGAGCGTGTTCCGGCGTCCTGACTTTACTAAAATCAAAGCTTTGTTGAAATATCCAATCATCTTTGATGGTCGTAACCAATACGATTTAGAAGAAATGAAGAAATTAAACTTCGAATATTATTCAATAGGAAGATAATTTCAATTTGAAAATTTGAGAATTGCTGGTTGTCATCCCAAATTCCAACTTTGTGATCCCGACAGGTCGGGACAGGTGGGGTTAGTGGGAGGTTATAATTAATATTTACCATCTTGTAGGAGGCTGTCTCATAAGTCAGATTTCATTTGACAGACGAGGACGTTTGTTCTACTAAACCATTAGTTTTTAGGTAGGTCGGTCGTCCTCGTCTGACCATAGAACTCAATTTGACTATTTATGATACAGCCTTATCTAAACAATAGATATTTTTTCTTTAATTTTGTATTTTTTATTCCAAAAAAGTCTAATCTATGGATTATCAAATTGCAATAATAGGTACAGGTGCTGTTGGCTTAGCCATTGCTGCAGAATTATCCAAATATTATCAAGATATTGTTTGCATCGAGAAGCACGTTCATTTTGGTAATGGTGCAAGCTCACGCAATAGCGAAGTGATTCACGCAGGCATATATTATCCCGATAATTCGTTGAAGGCTAAATTATGCGTTGAGGGAAATTCTCTAATTTACGAGTGGTGCCAGAAGTACAATGTTGCTTACCAAAACTCAGGCAAATTGATAATTGCCACAAGTACTAATGAATTAGAACATTTACACGAAATTCACCAGCAAGGTCGCCGAAACGGACTTGATAATTTGCAATTAATATCTCAAAGCCAAATTAGCAAACTTGAACCAAATATTTATGCAATCGAAGCAATAAATTCAACTAATACAGGTATTATTGATTCCCATCAATTTATGCAATCACTCGAGAATTTTGGCTATAATAATTCTGTAACTTATTCCTATAATTCAGAGGTTGTCGCAATTGAAAAGATTCCTAATGGATATGAGCTTTCACTGCTTTCTGATAAAGAAACCTTTAAGATTACATCTGAGATTGTGATTAATGCTGCAGGACTTTATGCTGATAAAATCTCGGAAATGCTACAAATTAATACCACACAAAATCATTATTCATTATATTTTGCTCGAGGTCATTATTTCCGATTGTCAAGTAAATATCACAATTTTGTTACGAAATTGATTTATCCCGTACCCGACCGAAATTGGACGGGAATTGGTATTCACATTACAAAAGATTTGAACGGCTACCTAAAACTTGGTCCAGATGTAGAATATTTGCCTGACAATATCGAGGATTATTCGTTTAATTACGATAGACTTAACTTGTTTTACGAAGCAGCAAAAAGGTATATCCCACAATTGCAAATTGAAGATTTGACTCCCGACCAAACCGGCATAAGGGCAAAATTGCAGAAAGAAGGCGAGCCATTCCGAGATTTTATTATCAAAGAAGAAAGTAGCCAAAATTTACCCAATTTTATCAACTTAATTGGAATTGAATCACCTGGCTTGACAAGTTCCTTAGCAATTTCCCGATATGTAAAGAAAATAATTGAGGCGTTGTAATCGTTAATACACTATAATGAAATATTGAAATATTTTGGACTTATGAGGCAGCCTCTGAAGCAAGTTTATTTGATGGTTGTGTAGGAATATAATTTTGCGATAAATTTGACCTAAATAAAACATAACTTGTTGAAGAAGATGATGAAATTGTTGTAATTACTGTTTATAGTTTTTACTTTTAGTAGATATGTAATGAAAATAAGCTATGATAAAGAAGTTGATGCAGTTTATATTAAGTTGATTGAAGGTGAGGAGCAGTGTAGAACATTGCGACTAAATGACGATATAGCTTTGAATATTGGCAAAGGCGAAAAACTA
Organism: Chloroherpeton thalassium; assembly: GCA_020720105.1. Lineage (GTDB taxonomy): Bacteria > Bacteroidota > Ignavibacteria > Kapaibacteriales > UBA2268 > GWF2-33-9. Next base: position 23,094 of record DYPF01000004.1, on the reverse strand, counting down.
ATTGGAATTGAGATATTAGATGCCAGCTTAGTTTTAGCAAATGGTGGTGTTCCTGATATTTTACTTGAGAATATTCAACTACAAACAGCCTGAAAATTAATTAACGATGCAATATAGAAGTTCTTCCACCTAAATAAATACAAGAAAATGGTAAATGAATTAATACAATATGTAAATGAAATAACAAATGCTGGCAGATGGGTTAAGTTCGAAGAAGAAGTTTTTAGCGATCTTACATCCGCAGAGGCTATTAAACTAATCGAATCAGTTAATCCTAATGCAATGCTATATCTTCCAAAAAAAGAAATAGATTTTTTTGAATGGTTAAAAACAAATGACAGGAAAATATGGGATGATATGTGGGAAGACCCCGATTATCCACCATATATTGTTTCGATATCTTTCTTGCCGCTATTAATTTATAATTCAAATTACAATGGCTTTCCGATTTGCGATTTGATGGATAATGATAATTATTATTTTAATGCTGCAATGATGAGTGACGACCATTCAAATGAAGTGCTCGAAGCAGCAAAGACTCGCTTTGATAATAATCTAAAATTGGATTTGCATCATTTGCTTGCTTTGGAAGTAGCTTTTAATTCAATTGATATTTGGCATTTTGCCTATAAATATCACCTTGATGTTGAGACAGCTAAGATGTCTGCCCAAATATTAATAAAGGACAAAGCACTTAAACATTTAAAGAAATTTGAAGATGTTGCTAAATACATTGACTTTAATCTATAAACTATGAACACATTAGTCCTTAAGTTTGGAGGAACATCTGTTAAAGATGCCGCTGCAATGCAAAACGTATTTTCGATAATCAATAATGATATTCCTAAAATTGTAGTATCGTCTGCTTGTTCGGGCATCACTGATGCTTTACTCGCTCTCTTGAATTTTGCAGCAGATAAACAAACCAATCTTATGTATGAAAAATTGGATTTTATTGACAATCATCATAAAAAAGTGATTGAGGATTTGTTCAATTCTTCGGATATGTACAATCAAGTGATGGCAAGATATAATGAATTATTTAATGAATTAAAAAAATACATCGAAAGTATTCACTTTTTGAACGAAAAGACTTTAAAGTCCATCGATAAAGTTGTAAGTTATGGCGAAATTTTCTCCACAACAATTCTGCATTTTTACTGCATAAGTCAAGGAATTAATAGCATTTGGTTAGATGCTCGAAAATTTATGAAGACTGATTCTAACTTTACCTCAGCCAATCTTCAATTTGATTTGAGTAAGTCGGAATTGCAAAATCAATTAGATGAAAATATATTTGATGAAATTGGTTTAGCAATTACTCAGGGATTTATTGGCTCTGATTTGCAGAATACAACAACTACGCTTGGTCGTGGTGGTTCAGATTATTCAGCCTCATTGATTGGAAAAATGATAAATGCTGACGAAATTCAAATATGGACTGATGTAGATGGTATTCTGTCGGCAGATCCACGAATTGTTCAAGATGCTCATACTATTCCACAAATGGAATTTAATGAAGTTAGGCAATTAGCTTTTTTTGGTGCTAAAGTTCTTCATCCAAGCACACTCTTGCCAGCAATTGAGCAAGGAATACCAATTAAAGTAATGAATACATTCAATCCCGATAATCAAGGAACTACAATATTAACAACTATTCAAGATGATTCTGCTCGGCTTCATTCTGTTGTTTATCTACAAACAAAGAGAATAGAATTTCCGTTGGCTTCTGTAAATAATTTTGCTGCAAAAAGTGCCGAAATCCTTCAGTATTTCACCTATAGTAAAGTATATTTTACCAATATAATTCCCGAAGGAATGTCTGTTTGGGTTGATACGAAATTTAATCCTCGACAAGTAATTTCCGATTCAACTAACTTCCAAGAATTTGCGCAAATAAATTTAATTGCAATTACAGGAAAAAATATCAATAATGAGTTAATTGATTCAATCAATAAACTACTTATTGACAAACTTGCAAGCATCATTTTTATCAGCAACCGAAAAAATCTTGTAATTATAGAGCAAATTGAATACAAAGATATAGATTTATTGCAAAAGATAAACGAATTAATTAAGCAGAAATAAATTTAACGTGAACTATATCCCACGAATTTATTCGTGGGATAGATTGATGTAATTTGATAAATTCCCACTCACGGAGGGGGATTTAGGGAAAGGTTCTTATAAAATACATCTACTTCCAACAAATGAAATCGCGGGCTATTGCAAAAAAAATGAAAATAACTAAATATAAAAAATATGAAAAAAGAAGAAGAAAAACAATTGAATGATAACGAAAAGGAAGAACAATCGTCTAAACAATTAATGCTTATTGGCACCGAACTAACTATCCCAATTATCGTGTTTGCTTTGCTGGGTTATTGGGTAGATTTAGAATATAATTCCAAGCCAACTTGGATGATTATCGGTTTGTTCACAGGCTTGGTGGTTGGAGCATACAATTTTTGGAAAATAATTAGTAAATTGAATAAATAAGGAAACTAAATAAATGACAGAAACATCATATCCTATTCTGGCAGCAGCAATAATTAATATAATACTTGGCACATTCTCCATTCTATCTTATAAAAAAATTGTTGGAACAAGTTGGGAAAATTTCAGCAAAAAATTAGGATGGGTTATTGCAATCAAATTTGTAATGTTAATGATACTTACTTTGATAGCAGCTCAAGTGTTACATATTGCAAATATTACATTTGCTATCTCTTTTACTTTATTTATGGTTCTACAAATAATGGCAGAGGTTTTTTACCTTGTTAAATTGAGCAAAGAAATTAAAGAATAAAACAGAATTTTATCTCTAATTGCATATTTTTTTTTAAGTTTGTAAATATTATTTTAGTAAAGTCTATGACAAATATTTCAAACAGCGATAACACACAGATAGAACATAATAATCACTCGCCAAATCAGGAGCATATTGCTGCTGATTCTTCACATACGCACAATGCCGAAGCCCATTCTGCCGAAGCCCATCACGAAGGTGAAGGAAACATTATGATAACAATGCTCCAAGAGCATTTATTAGACCATCATAGTTATAATTTTTATAATGTTTTCCAAATTGATTTTCCTGTAATTCTTTATGACGATGGATTCCATTTGTATTCTTCAATGAAAGCAATGGAAGCCGAAGGTACATTTACCGAAGTGCATCATCAAATTGTACGTGCCGAAAATCATTTAGCAACAAAAATGGATTTCTCAATCACTTCTTTAGTATTCTTTCAGTGGCTTTCGATGTTGATTTTATTCTTTATGTTTTTCTCGTCTGGTAGAAAATACAAAAAAGACCCAAACAAAGCACCAAGCGGTTTGCAAAATATGCTTGAAGTATTAGTGCTTTATGTTAGAGACGAAATTATCCGACCAAATATCCCAAGTGTAAAATTATCAGACCAATTATCACCCTATTTCTTGGCATTATTCTTTTTTATTCTTGCAATGAATCTAATCGGATTATTGCCCGGAGGACATACAGCAACCGGCAATTTAGCAGTAACGGCTGGACTTGCAATCACGGCATATTTTGTGATAAATGGGACAGCAATTTGGCAAAATGGTTTCTGGGGTTGGATAAAAGAATTTACTGGTGGAGCACCACCATTTATCTGGATAATAATGATACCAATAGAAATATTATCAATGTTTACCAAGCCATTTGCATTAACTGTCCGTCTTTTTGCTAATATGACAGCAGGGCACGCAGTTATATTAAGTTTAATTGGTTTGATATTTTTGCTACAAACATTGGCAGTAGTGCCAGTTGTAACCGCATTCACATTGTTTATATATGGTTTAGAGTTATTAGTAGCATTCATCCAAGCGTATGTATTCACAATTCTGACAGCAGTATTTGTGGGCTTGACGCTTGCTCATGGAGAACATTCAGTAGAACATCATTAATTTTTAATAATTTTAAAGGAGTAAATAATAATGGATCCAAAAGCATTCGCATTTTTAGCAGCTGGTATTGGCGTAGGATTAGCAGTAATTGGTGCTGGTCTTGGTATTGGTAAATTAGCAGCAGCAGCATTAGAAGCAGCTGGTCGTCAGCCAGAAGCAACTGGTAAATTGCAAACAATGATGATTATCTCTGCAGCATTAATCGAAGGTGTTGCCTTGATTGCAGAAATCTTCAGCTTGTTATTTGTAATTTTATAGGATAGGTCCTCACCCCAAGCCCCTCTCCATAAATGGAGAGGACATATTAAAGGTGGAATTTAATCAGAACCTCTCCCTAACCCCCTCACTATTTTGGAGCGGGCTTATGGTTACCTTCAACCCTACGCTTAAGCGTAGGGTTAAAGAGAATAACTAAAATCTACTTAATTATGGGGTAGGTAGATAAAAATATTTTTGTATAAATTACAACTCGATAATTAAGTTGTAATTTTTAAAGAAATATGGCAATAAATAAAGTAAAAGTATGGATAGATTAGTTTCATTAAATCCCGGTTTGCTGTTCTGGACAGTATTCAATTTTTTGATTTTCTTGTTTTTATTATTGAAGTTTGGTTTAAAACCAATGATGAAATCATTAAAATCAAGAGAAGATTCAATCACAAATTCGCTATCGAGTGCGGACGAAGCAAACAAGAAAGCACAAGCAATACTTGTTGAAGTTCAAGCGAAACTTACTGAAACTTCCAAAGAAGTTAATAGTATGATTGCAAAAGGTAGAGATCAAGCTAACGAAATTATTTCGCAAGCAAAAGTCGAAGCAGAAAAGATTCGCCAAGAAAAGATGGAAGCAGCATTAAAGGAAATCAAATCAGCACAAGATGCTGCATTTACTTCCTTGAAAAATGAAATTGCCGATATGGTAATAATTGCTACAGAAAAAGTTTTACAAACTAAAATCAATCCCGAAGTTGATAATGAATTGATTGTTAAGTCTATTGAACAAATATCAAATAATTAAGACTGATAAATATGACAGATAGTAAAATAGCATCAAGATATGCAAAGGCTTTGATTGAACTTGCCAAAGAACAAAATCTTCGTGATATTGTTTACGAAGATATGAAGTTTATTTATGATTTAATTTTGGAATCTAAAGAATTAGCATCATATTTTCGCAATCCAATCATCAGACCCTACAAGAAGAATAAGGCAATGGTAGAGATATTTCAGCAAAGAGTTAATAACTTAACTTTTAGATTCCTCGATTTATTAATCAAAAAAACAAGAGAAAAGAATATCGTAAGTATCTGCGAAAAATTCTTTGAATTATATGATGTGGAATTGAATAGAGTGCAGGTAGAAATATCTACTGCCAACCCAATGAATGATAAGTCTAAGAACGAAATAGAAAGACAATTACATTTATTCACAGGCAAAACAATTCAATCAAAATATAAAATAGACAAGAAAATACTTGGTGGTTTCCAAGCAAAATTTGAAGATTATATTTATGATGCTACAATTTCGCAAAGATTGAAATCACTAAAAGACGAATTAGTGAACGATACTAAAAAAGTAAATTATTAAAGGAAAATATATATGTATGAGTTAAAACCTGAAGAGATTTCATCAATTTTAAGGAAACAACTCACTGGCTACGAAAACGAAGCTGACATTTACGAAGTTGGCACCGTATTACAAGTTGGTGATGGCGTTGCCCATATCTATGGTCTCGAAAAAGTAATGGCATCCGAATTAGTGGAATTCCCAAACAATGTTATGGGTATGACCTTAAACTTAGAAGAAGACAATGTGGGTGTAATTCTTTTTGGTGAAGACAAATTAGTAAAAGAAGGCGACACAGTAAAAAGAACTGGTCGCATTGCTTCTGTTCCAGTTGGTAGAGATTTATTAGGCAGAGTGGTTAATCCATTAGGCGAGCCAATTGATGGCAAGGGTGCAATAGACATCAAAGAATATTATGCAATCGAAAGAAAAGCTCCAAGCGTTATTGAACGTCAACCTGTTACTCAACCTTTGCAAACTGGTATTAAATCAGTAGATGCTATGATCCCAATCGGACGCGGACAAAGAGAATTGATAATCGGTGACCGTCAAACTGGTAAAACATCAGTTGCAATAGACGCAATAATCAACCAAAAATATACACATACAGAAGAAGCAAAAGCAGTAGGGATCGAACCAGTTTATTGTATTTACGTTGCAGTTGGTCAAAAGGCTTCCACAGTTGCTCAATTAGTTGCAACTTTAGAAGAATATGGAGCAATGGAATACACAACAGTTGTTGCAGCCAATGCTGCCGACCCAGCACCATTACAATTTTTAGCACCATATTGTGGCGCTTCGATGGGTGAATTTTTCCGCGATAATGGAATGCATGCACTAATCGTTTATGATGATTTATCAAAACACGCGGCTGCTTACCGTCAAGTTTCATTGCTTTTACGTCGTCCTCCTGGACGCGAGGCATATCCAGGCGACATCTTCTATTTACATAGCAGATTGCTTGAAAGAGCTGCAAAAATGGCAAAAGAATTAGGTGGCGGTTCATTAACTGCATTGCCAGTAATCGAAACACAAGCAGGTGACGTTTCTGCATATATCCCAACCAATGTTATTTCTATCACAGATGGACAGATATATTTGGAGCCAAACTTATTCAATGCTGGTATTCGTCCAGCTATGAACGTTGGTATCTCGGTATCCCGCGTTGGTGGTAATGCACAGATTAAGATAATGAAGAAAATCGCTGGTAAATTAAAGTTAGAGCACGCTATGTTCCGTGAATTGGAATCATTTGCTAAATTCGGTTCAGATTTGGATAAATCCACTCAACAGAAATTAACTCGTGGCTATGTTATCACTGAAATATTAAAACAACCAGTGCTTGTACCAATTACAGTTCAAGAGCAAATTGTTGTGTTATTTGCAGCGACAAATGGCTATATGGATGTATTGCCAATTAAGCAAGTTCGTAGATTCGAAAGAGAATTATTAGAATTCACTAAGAATCAGAAACTTTCTACTTTAAATAAGATTATTGAAATTAAAGAATTAAACAAAGAAATTGAAGGTGAATTACATCAAATTTGTGATGAATTCTCCGTAATATTTAAACAATCATTATAATATGATAATTCTAACAGGCGGAGCCGGTTTTATCGGCTCCAATTTTTTAAAATTGCTCAACCAAAAAGGATACAACGATGTAATTATTGTTGATAATTTATCCAATACTTCCAAGTGGAAAAATTTGGTTGGCAAACGTTTTAAATATTATATCAATAAAACTGAATTTTTAAAAAATTTAGATAAGTTAAATTTCAGTAATACCGAAGCAATTTTCCATTTTGGAGCTTGTTCTTCTACTTCCGAACAGAATATTGATTATTTGTTCAGTAATAATTTGGAATATAGCAAAAAATTAGCTAAAAAAGCAATCGATAATAATATTCCATTTATTTATGCAAGTAGTGCAGCAACTTATGGCAATGGCGACCAAGGATATAGCGATAACGTTTACTATGATTTGCGTCCATTGAATGCTTATGGATTTTCTAAACACTTATTTGATTTGTGGGTTATCGAGAAAGGTTACGATGAACTTTTTATAGGACTCAAGTTTTTCAATGTGTTCGGACCAAACGAATACCACAAGAACGAGATGGCTTCGATGGTTTATAAAGCTTTCAATCAAGTAAAAAATTCAGGTAGGGTAAAATTGTTTAGATCTTACAATGATGATTTTGAAGATGGCGAACAACTCCGCGACTTTGTATATATTGATGATGCAGTAAATTTAACTTGGCAATTATTCGAAAAACGCATAAAAGGTATATTTAATATCGGAACAGGCACAACGAATACTTGGAACTCATTAGCAGAGCACGTGTTTAACACATTACAGAAGCCCGTAAATATTGAATATGTTGATATGCCCGAACAAATTAAAAATCAATATCAATACAGTACAAAAGCAGACATTTCCAAACTTTTTGAGTCTGGAATTAAATACGACTTTTTAACTTTCGAACAAAGTATTAAAAAATATATTAACAATTACTTAAATATCAATCAACCCTATTTATAATTGCAAGGTGAACGATGGCAACATTAAGGGACATTAAGACTCGTATCGGCTCGATTATTAGCATTGAGAAAATTACTCAAGCTATGAAAATGGTGGCAACTGCCAAATTGAGAAAAGCTCAAAACCAAGTGGAAAGCGCTCGCCCTTACTTTATCAAATTAGAATCAAGTATTTCTAAGATTATTTCCTCATTGGAAGGCGATTACAACAATCCATTGATTAAACAACCAAACGAAATAAAAAATATTGCGGTTATTGTTATCTCTTCGGATAGAGGAATGTGCGGAAGTTTCAATACTAACTTATTTAAAGATACTTCAATTGCAATTAATAATGCTATTCCACATAAATATCCTAATGCAAAAATTAGTGTTTTACCTATTGGTAAAAAAGCAATATCATTTTTTAATAAATTAAAATTTCCGATAATCAAGCAATATTCAAATATTGCCGATAATGCCGACTTTACGAAAGTTAAAGATATAATTGACGACATAAAAATTAAATTCCTTAATTCAGAATTTGATTTGGTATTAGTGCAGTATGTAAGATTTATCAATATTATCAAGCAAATTCCCTCACAAATGCAACTATTACCTTTGCCAACTGGCAATAAAGAGGAAAAGGAATCTGCAAAATTTAATTTTAGCTACATTTACGAGCCTGATAAAACTGCTATTTTAGATGAATTGATTCCTCAGTTAATTGATTCCAAAATGTGGGCTGCTATCCTTGAGTCGAATACTGCAGAACAAGCATCTCGCCGTGTTGCTATGGATAATGCTACTTCTAATGCAAACGACTTAATCAAGAATCTTAACTTGGTTTATAATAAAGTTCGTCAAGCTAATATCACACGCGAAATTATCGAAATTGTTTCTGGAGCCAATGCTTTGAAAGGTACTAATTAAAAGAAATTTCAGATTATAGTTAAGACTATATTTATTTAGTGTTAAGAAATTAACTATTTCTTAACACTATTTTTATAATTTTGATTTTTTCTAAACAAAATTATCAATTTATGAAAACAATTATACTTTACTCAGTCATTTTATTAGTAATTCTTAGCTCAATATTACATTCGGAAGATAAAGCAAATGAATATGCTCCAAATATCAATTTAATGTTGCGAACCAAAGGCGAGCAAAACTTAAACGATGAGAGGTTATTGTTCTATGTAAGAAATGCAAGATTTGCTGTAAAAGGGAAAATTAATGAGTTTATTAGCTACAAAGCTGAAATTGATTGGCAAGATGAAGATGAAATTGATATGCTTGATGCCAAAATCGAATATAAACCGATAGATAATCTCACGTTTTCATTAGGACAATTCAAACAATCTTTTTCGTACGAATATCAGAAGAATCCTTTTGATTTTGATTTTGCCAATCGTAATTTTATCAATAAGCGAATGTGTAAGGGTTTAAGGGATATTGGAGCGATGTTAGACTACAAATTTACCGCACTAATTCCTATGCATATATTTATTGGTGCATACAATGGCAACGGAATTAATACATTAGAAACTGACAATAAAAAATCATATTCGTCTCGTATTGACTTTTTCCCAACCAAAGGTTTGAGATTTTCACTATCGGGTTTAAAAGGGAATCTTACCAGCGGAGAAGTTGAAATGAGTAATGCTTCGATTGAATATAACAATAAATATGTTCATTTTGATTCAGAAATTGCACAAAAGGATTACACAGAAGACAATGTTTCCTATTTTGGATTTTATTCTGTTTTGGGTTTTCATTTCTATCCAAACACTAAATATTTCAGCAAAATAACGCCAGCTATCCGCTGGGAAATGTATAACAAAGATCCTGACATCGACAAGGAGTCGCCACGAAGATTTACTGCAGGCGTAACATTTAATATACCAGGAACATTACCTTCATACTTTAGATTGGACTATGAAAAATACTTTTATAAAAGTGGCATACCTTCAGGTGAAGACAAACTAACTCTTGAATTTGCAATAAGAGTAAAATAAAACTATACAGGATTTTTAGAGGAAGTAAATTGCATTAAATGAAAAGCTGGAAATGAGCATAATCACAGCTAACCATCCTAAAATCATTCTTTTACGGTTGATAGGAGTTTCGTCTTGAGTGGGCGGATGTTGCAATTTAATCGCAAACCGCCCAATCAAAGCCCACAAAAGCCAGCCCGACCAAAATTGTCTTAATATTGGTATATGTTCATATAAGTAAGCAAGATTTGTATTAATCAAATTCTGAAGCCAAGAGATAATTTTAAATCCGTAGTCATCTTGTAGAAATACATAAATATCGTTAAAAGTACCGAATAATCCGATGATGGCAAGAAACCAAAAGGATACTTTTGCAATTACGAGTTGCGCTTTTTTGCCAAACATCGCATAAAAAATATGACCTCCATCAAATTGACCTATTGGCAATAAATTCATAGTAGTTACAAATAATCCGAACCAACCTACGTTTAAAAAAGGGAAATGATATATTTCGTTCATCGGTGGCATAAATTTGCCTGTAGGAACTAAAATATATTGTAAAAAGGAATAAAGCATTGTATCGCCATAATGGAATCCAATACTTGGAATAGTTCCGCTGTAATTCAAAATATATTCAGGATGAATTTCGAGAATCATTTCTTTTGTTGGCAAATTAATAAGCCCAATAATAAGTATTATTATACTAACTAAATAGCCCGCTATAGGACCAGCTATTCCAATATCAAACAAAGCTTTTCGTGATGGAATTGCTTGACGCATTCGAATTATTGCTCCAAAAGTACCAAAATTAATGAAAAAGAAAGGTACAGGAAAAGGAATAAAATATGGGAGAGATGTATGGACATTATGATACTTTGCAGCGAAATAATGTCCAAACTCATGCACACCAAGAAAAGTTAAAATTAATATCGAATAGGTAAGCCCAATATGCCAATTATTAATATCTAAATATTCTTTTCCAGACCATTGTACTCCTGCCATTGTACAAGTAATAAATGTAAGTACGAATAATAATATATATTTAGTATAGCTATCTTTAGTAAATAGTTTAAATTTTGCCATAAAACTTTATTGAAAAATCGGAAAACAACATTGCATTTGCATCTTTCTGTGAAACTATAGGATTTGGAATGCCCCAATTTATCTCTAATTCTTCGTCATTCCATAAAATACTACCTTCTCCATCCTTACTCCAATAATTATCTACTTTGTATTGTACGATAGTATTATCTGCTAACGATAAAAACCCATTAGCAAATCCAAATGGTACCCACAACATCAAATTATCTTCTGCTTTTAATAAAAACTCGTGATATTTACCAAAGTTTTTGGAATAACATCGTATATCAACTTCGATAAATTTAGCTGCTCCATTTATAACGCGAATAAGTTTACCTTGAGGTAAAGCATACTGAAAGTGAAGTCCTCTCAAAACATTTTTTTGCGAAATTGATTGGTTCTCTTGTACAAACGGAGAGTCAATTCCAAAATGCTTTAGTTCATCTGTACGGAATGTTTCTACAAAAGAACCGCGATTATCGTTCAATTGCTCTAATTTAAATAACTTAATTGCACCAAAATATACATCAACTAATTTCATAAGTCGTTTTATTGTTTTTTTAAATTTATTTATTGGTATTTATTTTTTGATGATTAACAATATTCTTTATTTTATGTAGGCTACTTCTAGGGGAAACCAGTATTCCATCATCAGTGTTGATAATTACAATGTCATTTAAATCTATGGTTGCAATTACTTTCTCCTTAGAAGAATTATTATTATAAATCAGCGAATTCGAAGTATTGATTTGGATGTCTTTCTTATTAGCTACATTATTTGACTTATCCTTTTTGGTGAGTCGATAATAATCATCCCAATTATCTAAATCTACCCAATCGAAGTCAGAAATCACAGTAAATACTTTCTTGGACTTCTCTAAAATTCCAGTATCAAACGAAATAGGATTGATTGATTTATAAGAGAAATCTAATTCGTCTGCAAAATCTGGTTTATTGAAAGCATTTTCGATGCGCTTAAAAGCAGAATAATAATCGGGCAGACAATGAATTAAAACATCCTCGAAAGTACTAATTTGGAAGATAACAATTCCGCTATTCCAAACAAAATCACCAGCATCAATAAATCTTTGAGCAGTTTTGGCATCGGGCTTTTCTGCAAAAGTTCTCACCCATCTAACTCCACGTTCATATAATTCATAATTAGGGAATCTGCCATTATCGTATTGAATATATCCATAATGAGTGATAGGACTATTTGGTTGAATGCCCAGAGTGACAATAGATGCAAGTTCTGCAGCGGCTATTTGTGCAATTTCTAAGCTTGTCTTGAATTTTTCTATATCGTGAATGATATGATCAGAAGGAAAAAAGTATAAAAAGTCATCTTCTGCAAATTTTTGCTTTAACTGTGTGTAAGTATATGTTATTGCTGCAGTTGTGTGACGTGAATAAGGCTCTAAGATTAAATTACTAATATCGATGCCAGGTAGTTGCTGAATTACCTTCCCAAAAAAAGATGCCTGGGTTACAACAAAAATATCTTCCTTGCTAAAAAGTTTCAATAATCTATTATAAGTTATTTGAAGTGGCGATCCTTCTCCCAAAAGATTTACAAATTGCTTTGGATTGTATTCATTTGTGAGGGGCCAGAATGGATCGTTCGTACCGCCAGCCATAATTACAGCAATATTTTGATTCATATTGAATAAAACACTTTTTGTTGTATAATAAACACAAAATTAGCAATAATTAATAATTAAATTAAGGATTTCGTGAAAGTAATTTCAAATTGATATATTAATTTGGTGTAATTATTCGTTAATATCTTTAACAAAATATATTGGTAAAAGTAAAATATAATTCAAAAGATGAAATATTCAAAATTTACTTTTTCAAGATTAATCAGGAATAAAAATGGATTATAAAGATTATTACAAAATATTAGAAATAAATAAAACTGCTTCTGAAAGTGAAATTAAAAGTTCTTACCGCAAATTAGCTAATAAATACCATCCTGATAAAAACAAAAATGACAAGGCATTCGAAGATAAATTCAAAGAAATTAATGAAGCTTATCAGGTGCTTGGTGATGCAGACAAACGAAGAAAGTACGATAACTTAGGAATGAATTGGAATCGCCATCAATCAACTGGTGGTACAAGTGATAATTTTAATTGGGATGAGTGGTTTCAACAACCAAAAAGTGGAAGAGGCAGACAAAAAAGTAGTGGTTCAAAAGGAAGTTACACCAAAGGTGATTATAATACTTATCGCGAGTTCTTCTCTCGTGGCGGTGGAGTATCTGACTTTTTCGAAAGAATATTCGGTGGGGCTGCTAATGAAACTCATGGATTTTCGCAAGAACAGGGTTATTACAAGCAACAAGAATCAGGACAAAACCTCGACACTAACTTGGTAATAACATTAGAAGAAGCTTTTCGTGGTTCTGTTCGACAAATTCAAACTGGCGATAAAAAAGTAGAAGTTCAAATAAAGCAAGGTGTTGCCGATGGACAAGTGATTACACTTCAAGGAATGGGTAGTACTGGAAGAAACGGAGGTACATCTGGAGATTTGAATGTAAAAATTAGCATTAAACAACATACAAAGTTAGAGCGAAAAGGTGATGATTTATATGTTGAAGTTTGGTTGGATTTGTTTACACTAATTCTGGGTGGTAGTGCTAAGATTAAAACTTTTAGCGGAACAATCAAATTCAATGTACCACCTGCTTCTCAAAACGGAAAATTATTGAAATTATCTAACCAAGGTATGCCTAAATACAATAAGCCCAATGAAAAAGGTGATTTATATATTAAAGTAATAGCAAAATTACCTGATGAACTTACCGAGGACGAGCTTAATTTGGTTAAAGCACTCAAAGAACTTCGTAAAAAGAAATAATCAATATAGTTCTTAGAATTAGTAAAATGTCTGAAAACATAAAATTAAATTATTATCAATTCTATTCACACAATATATCAATATACTAATATTCGTTAGTTTATATTAACAAATTAATTAATAAAAATTGATTTTTTCAGTTAAAATTAGTTTAGAGTTTTATATTAATTCCACCAATAATGCCAGTTTTGGTAGTATTATACCATTTATTTTGGTTTTTGTATAATAATAATCCTGCTTCATATCCAGCAAAAATTCTTACTCTATCCCCAAAAATACCATATTGTGCTACTAAATTTGCTCTTGTAATTGGTCCTAACGAACTACTCCCAGCAAATAAATTTACAACTGGTTTTAAATTTGCAAATTCAAATTGATTTAATTCAAACTTACCATTAAGCCCAAAGTAAAAGACGTTTGGCGAAGTTTGATATGTGGAGTCGAGAGATGCATCTAAAAATATCTGTGAATATTGCTCCGAACCTAATTCTGCACCAAAATATATTCCATCATAAGTCTTTAAGAATAGAGCAAAATTATAGTTTTGATAGTAGAAATCAGCGCCTTGCATCTTAGCTTCGGGACTTGATAAGGCATAAATATTACGATATTGAATCAAATATTCATTATTTGTTTTCAATCTTGAAGGAGTGAATGTTCTTTTTGCAAGATCAAGTGATTTTGTAAAAATTGGTAATATTCTATTTTTAGCAAAATTGGAGAAATCTAAAATTTTATCTTGGGTTTCAACTATATATTTTGTAAATATATGTAATTCACCTTGTTCAATTAAATAATCGTTATATGCTATGTTATCGAAAGTTATGATGTTTATGTTGGCAATTGGATTTTCGGTTGTTTCAACTTCTTTATCTGTAAAGGTATTTACATTAGCATCATTTATTGATTTATTATCAAGTGAATTATTTAAATTGCTTGCTTGTAATTTGCTCTTTTGTAATTCAATCGTTTGTGATTTTTCTACTAATGATTCATTTGGTTCTGATGTACTAAATTGGTTATTAATCTTTCCAATTTTCGTGTTTGATTGAGCAGTGTTACTAACTGAATTTTTATTTTGTAAATAATTATAAGCAAAATAAGTAGAGAACGAAATTAGCAAAAGAAGTGCAACAATTGCATATTTAAATCTATTCCAGAAAGGAATGGCAAAATGTTTTTCGGATAATTTATTGATTTTAGCGATAAGTTCATCTGTAATCGAAGCATCTGGGGCAAGTTTAGGTAAACTAATTGATTGGATAGATCGGTTTAGCTCAGAATATTCATCAAGTAATAACGAAGCATCTTGCCGTTGGGCAAGAATATTGTTGATTTCTGAAATTTCGGCAGCGGGAATATCCTTGTCGAACAATCGAACAATCAAATCTTCGGTATTTAAGTTTTTATTAATCATTTTCTTCAAT
>DYPF01000004.1:0-7606 GCA_020720105.1 Chloroherpeton thalassium | reverse complement strand
AATCATTTTCTTCAATTATTTTCATTCTTCTTTTCATTCTCGCGTAAATTTCGCGCAACATTTTTTTCGCTCTATGCAATTTCACTCTTACATTAATTTCAGTATCGCCAGTTATCTGTGCAATCGAAGGATTAGATAAGTTTTCAAATTCACTTAAAATAATCACTTCTCGATAAATCTCAGGTAAAAGTTTAACTGATTTTTTTAGTATTTCTATCTTGTCGTCATCAAATTCATTATCATCGGATTTTATCTCATTCATATATTCGGAGTAAACATCGGGTAATTTATTCTCTGATTTAAAATGGTTTAAGCAAAGATTTTTAGCGGTTTGATAAATATATGCATTAAAGTTATTTAACTGCTTTTCCTTGCGTTTTATGCCAATATTGTAAATTTTTACGAATATTTCTTGATATAAATCTTTTATAAAGAACTTATCTCCTAACAATCTGTACAAGTATGAATACATTTTTTTAGAATATCGCTTGTGAAGTTCATTAAATGCCAAATTGCTTACTTCTTGGTTTTCGGAAAGCAAGGCAAACAAATCTTCATCGGCTAATTTTTCATACTCGTATTTCATTTATTCAATTAGACAAGTTAAAAGTGATTTTGTTACAATTAATTTTTTATATGCTTTGAGAGATAAAGTTGTTCGGCAGATTTTTGAATATCTTGGACTGATTTATCAACCCATAAATCTTTTTGCCATTCAGTATAATCGAAGTTTTCCTTAAGTATCAAACTTATGAACTTTTCAGTCTCAAGGAATCCAAGTTTCAGTCTCAAGGCATTCATAACTTATTAATAATTATCAAAATTATCAAAAACGATTAACCAATAAGAAAAATTGTATATATTTCACAAATACTTTTTGAGTAAGAAATATTACAATAAACAACTAAATTAAACTTGTTGGAAATCATAAAATTTAGGAAGTGATAGATGCAAACATTAATCTTAAAAATCGATGAAATGTATTTAAAATCTCTTGTGGAATTTATGAAGCCTTTCCCTTATGATAAATGCGAATAAAAGATAATTGATAGTAATTTAGATTTAGATCTGGAGTTTATAGATAATCAAGATGCATATCAAATAGCCTTGAATGATTTGGAAAATGGTGATGCTATTGAATTAACTAACTATTTAGATAAAAGAGGCATTGCTTGAACTTCAAAATTTTACTTTCAAAACAAGTGCAAAAGTTTCTTGACCAACTTCCAGACGAATATGTGATCAATTTTAAAACTAAAGTAGATATTTTGAAAGGAAATCCTTATTCAAGAGAAAACAATTTGGATATTGTTCCCTTGCTTGGTATGCCCAAGAATTTCGTGGTGTATGCATTCATATTTGAATAGTTTTTGAAATTTTGTTTAATCTTTGAGGTGAATTATGAATAAGACAATATTATTTCTGGTATTTTGCTTCTTTTTGGAGTTTTCTACTTCATCTTCTCAAACTTATAAGTGGACGGAAACGCACCCACCTGGTAATGGTAGATTTTATATTAACAATATTGAATTTGATAAAATTGACGAGATTAAAGTATTTGATATGTTAGGTAATCATATTAAATCTCTCAATATTAATTTCTTAAATGATTCTAACATACTTGATTTATCAAGTTATTCAAACGCTATAAAATTCGAGTTGTCTTAAAAAGTTCTTTGTTGTCTTTCCCACGAATAAATTCGTAGGCTATGGCTTTCTATTGCCCAACACCTAATAATGTTTAATTATCGAAAAGACCTTGTCAATCAAATTTGTTGGATGGTTTTCATCTGTTCCTTCGGAGATTATCCGTATGATTGGTTCGGTATTTGATTTGCGAATCTGAATCCAATAATCCTGACCAATAAATTTCAAACCATCATCAATTATACATTCTTCATCTTTGAACAAAACTTTTATTTTGTCCAATAAATCTTCAATAGGTTGAGAAAATTCAATTTTAACTTTTTTAATGTGAGTTTTTGGTAATTTGTTGATTATAGTACTGAGTGAAACTGAATTTTGTGCCAGAAAATTCATCAGCAAATAAATACCCGAAACAGCATCTCTGCCAAGATGAAAATCTCTTAGAATAATTCCACCACTTCCTTCACCGCCAATTTCTGCATCAATTTCTTTCATTTTATTTACAACATTGATTTCACCAACAGGCGAACGTTCAACTTTTGCATTAAACATTTTGGCTACATTTTCTACATTTTGTGTTGTGGAATGATTTACGACAACTTTAACATTTTCGGGATTATTATGATTATTCAAATAAGACCATACAGCTAAAACGATGGAATTCTCTTCACCAATTGGATGCCCATGCTCATCAATTATCACTAATCTATCACCATCTGGATCAACTGCAATTCCAATATCAGCATTCATACTTACTACTGCCTTGGCTAATTCAGTTAGATTTTCGGGCAAAGGTTCTGGTTTATGGGTAAATTCTCCGTTGCCTTCGCAATTAAGTTTAAATACCTTGCAACCCAATTCTGTTAATAGCTGAGGAATAATAATCGAGCCTGAAGCATTAACTGCATCAACTACAACACGAAATTCTTTAGATTTAACTATATTAATATTGAATTTTGTATTCTTATTGAAAATTGGGTTTTGTTCTTGTAAGTTTAATAATTTGTTTATATGAGTATCAATAGCCCAATCGTTTGCAATTTTTAAGTTTGAAATATCAATTGAATAAATTTCCTTTGGAATTGAGACAAATTTTTGTGAATCGATAATATCCCATAGCTCTTGATTTTCGCGAGCATCAAAGAAGACACCTTCTTTATTTATGAATTTCAGTCCATTCCATTCTTCAGGATTATGCGATGCGGTGATAGAAATGCCACAAATCGCTCCGACTTCCTCAACAATTAATTGCACAGATGGAGTTGGCGCCAATCCTATTAAAACAAATTCGCGATTATAATGTGTCATAATTTTAGCGATAAAATCTTGCATTGCAATTCCAGATGGTCTGCCATCGCGACCGATAACAAATTTGCCTTCAGGAAAAAGTTGAAGTAATGAATTTATATATAAATAGATAATATTTTCATCAAAAACATCATCATATAAGGTTGCTCTCAAGCCTGAAATAGAACGGATAATTGACATAATTTCTTCCTATTGTATTCTAATATAATTAACTTAAATCAAGTTGTTATTGTTTTACTCTAATTCTAATTGAACGATTTAGAAATCTACCTTGTGGAGTTGATTCATTGAATTTATCTTGTGAAGTACCCACTTCAATTGTAAATTTATTCTTCGAGATTGAATTAATGTAATTCATTGTGTTTTGCGCTCTTTCCTCGGCTAATACGGCATTTCTTTGTGCTGTGCCTAATTCATCAGTACTGCCAAGAATCTGAATTGTGCTGCCATTAGGTAATTTCTGTGCAAGTTGTTGTAAAAGTTGTTTGTTTGCTTCAGAAATTATAGCACTATTATAATCAAACCTAAGAATTGCAACAAAGTTTTCCAAATTTAAATCAACTTGTTTTTTGGAGTAATTTTCATAATTTATGATTTTTTCAATAGATTGATTTTTTCCATTTAAATTATATTTTAGAACAAGTTCGTCTGGTTTGAAGTTATCATCAAGTCGGTAATCGAGAGGAATTTCGTAAGTGCCAGACTTACTTACTACTAATTTTGAATTTGAAAGATTGTTTGAAATTTCCACACTCTTTCCGCCTAAATCTAAAGCCATTAGTTCTACTTTGGCAACACCTTTAAAATTAGCATATTTTTGCAAATCAATATATTCTTGCAAAGGAGCATTTTTCACAATTATATCCACACGTTGATTTTCTTCAATTCCTTCTGGAAAATCTTGATTTGATGGATTTTTTGGATACGTTAGGACTTCTAATTTAATTTTATTTTCTGGAATACCAACATTAATTAGAGCTTGTTTAAGAGAATTTGCTCTGCCTGACGAGAGTTCTGGTAATTTTTGCTCATTAGGTTCGTTGGAAGTTGATGATTGTAATACAATTGAAGAACTTGGATTTTTCTTAATGATTTCTGCAATTCTAGTTAATAAATAATTATGGGCAAGAACTGCGTCTCCCGAGAAATAATTACCGAGTGTACCCGTAAACTTGTAATTACTTGGAATAGATACACTATTATTACTAAAAAATACGCTATTAACAATTGGAAGACTTGAAAGCAATTCATTGCCAATTTCTATTTGACCTTGTATGTCTATATTTTTGATGGATAAAACTGGATCGGGTGGCAGTGGAGATGGAATTGGTACAGGTTCAACTGATGGTGTAATTACAGGTTCTGGCTTTGGTTTTTCTTCGGGTTTGTGTATTGCAAATCTATATCCTGCTTCAAACTTGAATTGCAAGGAGTTCCATTTAGAATCCGATGTATAGTCATTTACTTGATATCCCAAAGAAAATTTATATGTTCCAAAATCTTTTGTTAATGCTTCGATTCCTAATTCGGGAGTAATCAGTGGTTGATTCATCGTTTGAATTTTTCCATCAGCCAAAGGTCTTATTTTGGTGCGAATATCCCCAGAATTGATAAACACAGCACCTTCGGGCGAGATAATTTTCTCAGTTTGTTCAAATGTATTGGTAATTGGCAAACTAAGTTTGATGCTACCAGATAAACGAGTAAGAATATTATTACGAGAGATAAAATTCATTCCGTAATTTGGAGATATTTCTAAATAATTAATTGCAACATTCAATTGATTTTCAGTATTTACTGTTATAACTTTTCCATTATTTAGGTCGCGCATTGGGAAAGTAATTTCCTGAACTAAGTAACCTTTATTAATGTGATAATCAAAAAATAAACTCGCAAAAGATTTATCTGTAATATATTTTTCAAAGCCAATTCCAATTGGTATTCCCCAGCCAAAGCCTTTTTTGAATAAACCACAATCAACTGTTCCAAGAAAACCATTAAAATCAGTAAAGTATAAATCGTACTGGAATCCAACTCGGGGATGGATTGCGATAATTTCATCTTTTGTATTGAACCAGTTGGGACTTTGGGATAGTGCGAACTGATAAAAAACTACAAAAAAGAGCAGAAATAGTAATGTAAATCTATTTTTCATAATTTGGGAATTTCAAAAAAATGCAAATTATTAATTTTCAAGCATTAATCAAAGGAATTACAACATTTATTTAGTAATCTTTGCTTGCAATTAATCTATTTCTTATTAATAAGGAAGAAATCTGCTAAAACTAATGCTAAAGCTGACTCCAAAATTGGAAGCGTTCTTGGTACATAACTCGAATCGTGTCTGCCTCTAATTTTAATCGATGTTTGTTGATTTGTTTCGGTATTTATTGTTTTTTGCTCAATACCAATGCTTGAAGGCGGACGAAATGCAACACGAATAATCAAATCATTGCCATTAGTTATGCCTCCATTAATTCCACCTGCATTATTAGTTGAAGTTTTGCCAAATTTATCTGAAAATGTATCATTAAATTCACTTCCAAGCATTTTTGCCGAATTAAATCCAGCTCCAAACTCTATTCCCTTAACTCCTGGAATTGAAAAAAACAAGTGAGAGACCAAAGATTCTACGCTGTCAAAAAATGGTTCACCTAATCCAGCGGGTATATTTGTTGCAGTTATTTGCACAATTCCACCAAGAGAATCGCCCTGCTGATAGGCTTGTTCTAATATTTGTGAATACTCTTTTTTGCCACCAATTTCAATAATTTCGGCTGAAATACTTATTTCAGGAATAATGAAACGAGCTAATGCACCCGCGATTACTAATGGTGCGGTCATTCTGCCCGAGGCTTGCCCGCCACCAGAAATATCTGCATATTTACCATACTTACTTATTTGGGAAAAGTCTGCGTGTCCTGGTCGGGGTGTGATGTCAAAATGATAATCATTCGGGTTCGCATCTTTATTTCTTAAGAGAAATGCAATAGATGCACCAGTAGAATGACCATTGTTAAAATTAGTAAGCCACTGAATTTCATCAATTTCTTTGCGCTGTGTAGTGCCAAATAAGTTTGGATTTCTTTTATCTAAAGTTTCTTGAATTAGATTTGTTTCAATAAATATCCCTGACGGAAAACCATCTAACACTCCGCCGATTGCAACGGAGTGTGATGTACCGAAAATGGTAAAAACTAATTTTCTTCCAAATGAATTCATATTTACAAAATAAAGCTATCAATTTCTAATTATTCTGGCTCTTTGCTACTTACAATCCAATTTAAACCAGCATCTTCCCAATTAGGGTTTGATGATGCATCAATGTATCTTTCCCATTGGTCAATGCCAGTTTCTTTAGCAATTTTCTTAAATTGCATAGCAATAATTGAGTTCTCAAGTATTACTACCGATCTTTGCATTCCAGCTTGTTTATATGCTATTTGACCTTTTTCCATTTCTATTTTTGATACTTGAGGTAATGTTGCCAAATTCCTCATATCAACAAATATTCCAAATCTTTGTGGGAGACTTGGAATCAAAGATTTAGATTCTTCAACCCATTTAGCCATTTCGGCTTCTTGAATAAAGCCAGCAAATGTAAGCTTCACTCCATAATTTGTTTTTTCGATTTTATACATAAAATCCTCCTTTATTTTGTTAATTAATTAGTAGCTACGTTATACGTATGCTATTTTTCTATTCGTTGTCGCATATCTTTTGCTAATCCAAAGGCTTCGAATGCAGCAATTGATAGTCTTGTCTCTATTTTTCCAAATTTCTCATGATAATCTTCTTGGCTTAATCTGATAATTTCTAATGCTTCTTCGCGGTCGTAAGTATCAGTTATTTCACATCTTTTCTCGTTAACTCCTGGCATATCTTTATATGTTAGGAAATAATGCTTAAGTCTTTGAATTAATGATTCGGGTATTTTATCAATACTATCCCAGTTCCTGTATACTTCATCTTGCTTTAGGATAGCGATAATTTTGTCGTCAGCCTCACCACCATCAATCATCCTGAATCCACCAATAGGAATGGCTTGAACAATAATATTTCCGTGATTAATGTGCCTCTCGGTTAAAACGATGATGTCTAATGGATCTGAGTCGCCTACAATTTCGGTTCTTCCTGTCTTCTTAATACAATGGTGTGCAACCATAGTACCGCAATATGTTTGCGGGATAAAACCATACAAAGCAGGAACAAGTGAGGAAAACTTTTGAGGTCTATCTACTTTAAGGTATCCTGATGTTTTGTCTAATTCATATTTAACAGTATCCCCAGGAATAACTTCGATAAAACTATTGATAATTTTTGGGGCTTCGACACCAATTGAAATGCCGTGCCAAGGGTGGGACTTGTACCTTAAACCAACCAAATCCCAAATTTCATTTATTGCACTCATAATTTCTAAATTTTAATTTCTAAATTTTCTATTCTTCAAATTATAAAAATTTAAATTAATAAAGAAAAATGAATTGATAGTTTACTTTTAGTAAAAAGTTGAAATTTACAGCATTTTATTTCAATAAATCAGAAAAATTAAATGAAATATTGATTTTGGAGGAATTATTTTTGAAATATCTATATTCTACCACAATTTTGGCTTGAAATTTTCGCGATTGATAATCCTTGCACTTTCATT
>DYPF01000373.1 GCA_020720105.1 Chloroherpeton thalassium | reverse complement strand
ATACAAGAGAAATAAAGCCAAGGCAATTTTCAGTTTTATCAATTGATTATAAGCAAATGGGTGTTGGCGGTATAGATAGTTGGTGGGCATGGCCTTTGGAGAAATACAGGCTTCCATATGACAATTATCAGTATCGTTTCATTATCAAGCCATTTTTTAAATAATCGCTCTTTCTAAACTAATTATTCTTGTTACTTTCATGAACAATGGCATGCATTTTAAAACAATTTATTTTAATTTTGATATATAAAAATATCTGGGTATGTACTATTCACACATTAATATATATACATATAACCCTTTATATTTTTGTGTTTTTATGAATTTTTTCATATAATATTGGTTCATGATTCATTGCTTGATAAATAAGTGTATAAAATAATTTTCCTCGGCTACTTGCTTTCCTCCGATTATATCTAAATACAAATTCGTCCAAATAATATTCCAAATAACCTTTGTTTACATAGCTTTGATGGGTGCCTAATAACCATCTCTTTAGCAATGAGGCAATCCTATGGACATGTGGTAATGTACTACCTTCATCATGGTCTATACTTTGATTTTCAATTATATGATTATATTTCATCTTTGTAATATCAACATATCCTTTCCATGCATCTGTAATTATTGTTGAACCTTGATTTACATTCTGTTTTATAAATAAATTTAGACTTTTACGAGAGGCATCTTGTATTATTGCAAATCTTGTCCTACCAGTTCCTTTGCCTATAATCTCAACAGCAGTAGCTACTAATGATTTTCCTGTAGACCCCCTTCCTCTTTTACCTTTAGATTTTCCACCGATAAATATTTCATCAACTTCAACTTTTCCAGATAATTTTTCTCGTCCTGGAAGAATCATTATTTTTCGTATTCTATGTAACCAATACCAAACGGATTTATAGCTTATGCCTAAAACCCGTTCTAAACTTCGGGCACTGACTCCATTTTTCTGCAAAATTATCCACCAAATGATTCGAAATATATCTTGTATTTTAAGATTGGCACTCTGGAATATCGTACCTGAAGTTATAGATATTTCACTTTTGCAATTTTTACATCTTATATGTTTGCTTATTAACCAATACTCATTTCCTTCACACTTTTCACAGATGAATCCGTTTGGATATTTTATAACAAACAGATAATCAAGACATTTATGCTCATCACTAAACATCCTTTCAAACACTTTTTGGTTTTCTGGAACTATCATAGCTCCAAAGATAAAACCTTTTCATCTAATATTCAAATATATACGTCATTTTTATTCATTTCATATATACATATATGTATGTGTAGATTATATATACCCAGATATAATATATATTTAAATACCTATTTGTATGAAAGTTACAAACTGTAATTAGTGCCAATAAGAAAACTCCACTTTTTCGAAAATTTTACTTAGAATGATTCTAAATAAACTTTATTTATTCCAGCAAAAAATTGATTTCTGGTTTTTCTTACGTTTATAAAGGTTTTAACTTTAATTTTAACTGAAAACCCTTTGTTTTGGGCATAATTATCCCACTAAGTTTATTTGTTATTCCACCTTTTTATATTGTTAAGCCACTTGCTTAACCATTTTTCCGGATTCAAATTCTATTCTTTGTGTCTTAAGGATTTGTCGTCCAATTTTTTTAAGGTTGTATGCACATACCCCCAGTCCGATATATCTGCGAAAATGTTCTATTCCCCTTTCCGGGCATCGGTCTAAGCCCCTGTTCTCCAATTCGTTTATGTTTGATTCAATTGCACTATGCTTGTTTTTTAGCCGTTTAAATGTCCTGCTGTTCTGTTCCATCTCTTCCTGTTGGTTCAACTTGCCAAGCTTTGGCATGATTACTTTTGGAATTGTTAATTGCAAG
>DYPF01000089.1:5858-10601 GCA_020720105.1 Chloroherpeton thalassium | reverse complement strand
TATTTTTATGCTAATTTCGCAATATTGGAATTGAATAACTCTTTGAATTCTTGTAGGTAGTTATCTGATATTGCGACTTCAAAACCATCAACTAATGTGATTGTTGGAGTTTTTCCACGATTGAACCGAATCACATTATCAATATTTATTAGAAACTTACGATTAACTCTAATAAAGTTGAATTCTATTAGTGAAGTTTCAAATGCTTGTAGGGTTTTAGAAACCAAGATATGCTTTTTTGTATTAAAGTAGATATTTGTATAATTTCCGTCAGCTTCGCAACGAACAATATCATCAATATTGAATAATTCTAATCCATTACCTGTTGGAATTAATATTTTACGTGGTTTACTATGGAGTAAATCTTTCAACTTATTGATGTTGTTTTCAATACTTGGGTGTGCGTTTTTTTCCTCAAATCGTTTAATAGCGGTCTGAAGTTTCTCAGCGGCAATAGGTTTAATTAAATAGTGAAGGGCTGAAAATTCAAAAGCCTGAACTGCGTATTCTGCAAATGCTGTAGTAAATACAACATCAAAATCACGAAAATTGACCTGCTCGAGTATATCAAATCCCAATCCCTCAACCAGATCCACATCTAAGAAGACTATTTCTGGCTCCATTTTATCAATACAAGTAGTTCCATCATCTACATTCTGGCAATTTGCTAAAATCTGTATTTCTGGATGCTTTGCTTTAAGTAGTTCAATAAGCAAATTGCTTGCAGATATTTCATCATCAATAATAATTGCTCTTTTGTGTTTCATCAGTTATCGTTTTTCTTGCTTTTGTGGCAATGAAAAGGCAAAAGTCGACCCCTTGCCAAGCAAACTCTTTATCCAAACTTTACCATGATGTGCATCAACAATTTTCTTAACTATCCATAAACCCATACCTGTCGAGGACTCATCGCCAGTTGGGTGGGCGCTAAGTTTCTGACCGCGGCGGAAAGCTTTTGCCACATCGTCTTCGCTAAGTCCCAATCCATTATCACTAACTTCAACGATAATATCTCGCAATTCTTTGTAAGCTTTAACGCGAACTGTGCCTCCATTCTGAGTGAATTTGATAGCATTTGAAACCAAATTATCCAAAACTTCATCAATTTTCTGAGCATCAAGTTCGCAATATGGTAGGTTCTTGTCAAATTCAGTAAAAATAGTCATATTCTTCTTATTAGCAGCCACTTTGTTACGGGTAACAATATCTTCGATAATTTCGGTAATTGGATTATCTTCAAAATCAAGATGCATCAAACCACTTTCGAGATTTAATATCTTAGTAACTTCTTGGGATAGTTGTACAATTATAAGAGTAGTTTCGGCAATATCTTCAATTATTTCTTGTTGCTCGTTAGCAGTTAAATCATAAGAGCGCAATAAATCAACCAAATTTTTGATAAGAGCAGCTGGATTCTTAATGTCGTGGATAACAATAGCAAACAGTTCATCTTTCTGACGGGCTAATTCCTCTAAATCACTCTTACTGTTGGATAATCTATCTAACTTTTCTTCTAATTCTTTATTATGTAAAGTAAGTTCGTTACCTCTTTTCAACATTGCATCTATTTGTCCTTTCATAGCTGCAAGTTCACCTTTCAATGATGAATTGTCAGAAGCAATTTTTTGATATTCTTCTTGGGAAATCGATGCTAATTCATTTATGCTCATAACTACACCTCTTTTTCTAACTTTTTCAGACAAAGTCTTTAAAGTTTTTAGTTGTTGATAGAATATAGCAAAAAACAAGCCAAAACCCGAAACAAAAGCTAATAATATTAGAATTAACTTAAACCAAAACGAATCCGAAAATTTATTTAATAGAGAATCTTGTTCTAATTTGGCTTTATTTAATGAATCAATTTGATTTTTCAATGATTTGTCAATCTCTTTCGATTTAGCAATCAAAGCAGCTAAATTGTTGTCAACTATGATTGGTAGAATTGTTTCGCCTGTGTTCCATTTATCTTTCACAGCAAAAGCAGATAAAATAATATAATATTTACCTTGTTGAAGATTTTTATAATTAGCAACATTAAACCCCGAAGTGCTAACCGAAGTGTCTATCCCATCAGTAAATTTGATTCTATAAAAATAATCGGAACGAATTTGATTATTAGATTTCGATTTTAGGGTATAAGTGATAGAAATTGAATCTTTATCGGATAATACTAAAGCTCCCTGATTGAGTTCAGTACTCAAACCATTAACTATAATATTATCAAAAGCGATATAAAACTGGAAATCAGAGTTGTCAAATTGCGAATAAGTAAAAGCTGAATTAGCAGCTAATAACAACGAGAAGATAAAAATATTATAAATATACTTGTTCATAATTCAAAAATAAATAAATCAAAAATAATAAATTGATATGTAATAATGTCAAAAAGACGAAAATAATTATTTCAAAGCTTTACCAATCAAATCATACTCACGTGCATCTACAATTTTCGTTTTATAGAATTTACCTTGAATCAAATTCTTTGATTTAATAATTACTTGCTGGTCAATATCAGGAGCGTCAGATTGAGTTCTACCAATTGAGTGATTATCTGCAACCTCGTCAATAAGAACTGTCATCTCTTTACCAATTAGTTTACGATTCTTATTGAGTGCAATTTTTTGCTGTAATAACATCAATTCTTCTAATCTCTGTGCTTTTACGTCTTTTGCTACTGTATCGCCGTATTTGTATGCAGGAGTGCCAATTTCTGCCGAATACTCAAACACACCCATTCTGTCGAATTGAAATTCTTCGACAAAATCCCGTAATTCTGCAAATTCTTTTTCTGTTTCGCCTGGGAATCCGACTATAAATGTTGTGCGAATAGCAATATTTGGAACACTTTTTCTAATATTATTAAGCAAATTTATTGTGTTCTCTTTATTCATCCCGCGTCCCATTTTTTTAAGGATTCCAGTGTTAATATGCTGTATTGGCATATCAATATATTTAACAATATTATCGGTTAGATTTATTGTTTCTAATATGTTTTCTGGAAATTTTCTTGGATAAGTGTACATTAACCTAATCCATTTGAATTGTTCAATTTTAGACAATTCAAGTAGCAATTCATTTAATTTCTGTTGTTGGTAAAAATCAATTCCGTAACTTGTTGTGTCCTGTGCAATCAATATTAATTCTTTAACTCCAAGTTTGGCAAGATATTTTGCTTCTTCTACTAACTTTTCAATTGAAATTGAGTTAAACTTGCCCTTGATTGCTGGAATTGCACAAAATGCACAATTATGTTCGCAGCCGTCTGAAATCTTTAAGTATGCATAATGTGATGGTGTTAGCAGTTTGCGTTCGCCATAAAGTTCATTATGATTTTGTTTAATTTTTTTCGGCAATTTATCCAAGAAATCTGTTCCAAAGAAACCATCAATTTCGGGAAATTTCTTTGTAAGTTCTTTACTAAAACGGGAAACTAAACATCCAACTACAAAAATTTTCTCAATTTTGCCTAATTTCTTAAGTTTTATGGCTTGTTGCACATAATCTTCATTTTCATCAACAGAGGATTGCAAAAACCCACAAGTATTAATAACAAGGTAGTCAGTTTGGTTTGGATTATCAGTTATTTCATATTCATAATTAAGAGTAGCAATTAGTTTTTCGCTATCAACAATATTCTTAGGGCAACCCAAAGTACTAACACATACTTTTTTTTTCATAATAATAAATGTATCAGTAAATTATTTAATATTAGATTCAATTTCATTAATTTTAGCAAGATTATCACTTTTTGGAAAGGTTTGCTTATAAATTTGAATTAGAGATTTTATTTGCTCGTATCTTTTAATATTATATAGTGTATTGATTTTTCCGAAGAATGCAGGCTCATAATATTTTGTATCTTGGAAATTTTTAATTACTTCATCGTAGTAAAGTATTGATGAAATGGGGCTATCTAATTTCTGATAAATTTCAGCTGTGTAGAACTCACGATATGCTAATTTGTCACGCAATTCCTGTATCTTCCCATTTGCTTCCTTTGATAAACTATCGGCAGGGTATAACATCTGAAATTCTTGAAAAGCTTTAATTGCAGATTGAGTGTATTGCTGGTCCCTATCATAAGTTGGTGATAAGAAATAGTTGCAAAGTGCTACTTGATAAGTAGCTGTTTTAGTATAATCCGAAGCTGGATAATTGCGGACAAGTTTTTGATAATTGAACTCTGCTAAAACATATTTTTCTTCAGCAAAATTTATTTCGGCAATATAATATTGAGCATCATCAGCATACTTACTTGCTGGATATTGCAAGGAGATAATATCGAATGTCTCCAAAGCTAATTGATATTTCTTATCTTTAAAGTATTTTAAACCATTAAGATACACTTCCTCGTCTGTAGCATATTTAGCATCATCAGTTGATTTGCACGAAATAATAGTAATTGATAGCAGGGCAATTAGTAGAAATTTAATTTTATTACTCATCATCAGAATTCTTATTGTCTTATTGTAGTTAAATGAATTTCAAAATTAATAAAACATACACATTAATCGAGATTCTCTAAATGTTTTGTTTTGGTTAATTCAATTAGAATATGAAGTTTTTCTGCAAAATTTATTTTTTTGTGGTCAATAATAGTATAAAACTTGATTTCTCAACTTACAAAATAATGTACCATTGCTTATTATCTTAAAAGGAGTTCTAAAAATTGTCATTCTGAGTGGCTGTCTAAATTGAATTATTAGGACCCCTCTTAATATTTATTTCAATTAAATTTATTTC
>DYPF01000089.1:0-5758 GCA_020720105.1 Chloroherpeton thalassium | reverse complement strand
TTCTATTCATTTCATTCAAATTATGTAATAAAAACCTTGACAAATTAAATAAAATTAACAAACATTTGATGAAAACAATATAAAAGAAGCAAATTGTTTGTAACAAATTAGTAATTTGTGAGTCTAATATATATCCTAATATATATTCTAATAAATATTAATGTATAGAAAAGATTTTTTAGATATTTTTTGAAAATAAATTTAAGTATAGATATGAGAAAAATTTACCTGTTTTTAGTTTCGATTTTGTTTTTTACAAATTCAGTTGGCTTTTCGCAAGCAATCTCAATATCAGATCCCGATATGTCTGAATTTCCAAAAATTTTAACGAGTATGATGGCATTTCAACCAGGCGGGGATACCTATTCAGACTTGAGCGTTGCTGATTTTGAAGTTTGGGAAAATGGTGTTCAGATACCACCATCTATGCTTAATGTCTGGTGTAATATCAGTCCAATGAAAGTTGTTTTGGTTTTAGATAAAAGTACTTCAATGCAAGATATGATAGACACCGTTCGTAAATGGGATTGGGTTATCGAGGGCGCAACTAACTTTATCGATAATTTCCAATTTACAAATGGATCCGAAATTGCTATTACTGTTTTTGGTGGAACTTCTTCCTTAAAATGTGACTTTACAAATAACAGGCAGTTGCTTTTTGATTCTCTTATGACAGTTACTCCTTATGGAAAAACAAATTACAATGCTGCTTTTATGGGACCAAATGAAAATCCCGTGGATTTGCTTAGAAATCAACCTGCCAAATTCAGAAGAATTGTTGTGTTTTTAACAGATGGTATGCACGATGACGATCAAGCTGGACCAGTTCTAACGGATTCAATATCGAATCAATTAGTAAACAATAATATTCAGATTTTTGCAATTTCTTTGCTAACAGAACAAAACAATGACCTAAGCAATATTGCTTATAATTCAGGTGGTGATTATAATTTAGTTACTAAGCGTAAGCAATTAGCTGATATTTATTCAGACATTGCACTAAGCATCAAAGATAAAAATATGTGTTTTTTATCGTGGGAAACGACACCTGTATGTGATGAAATTGAAAGATGGAAGAAAGTTAAAATAGTATATAAAAGGCACTCTGTAAATATATTCAAAACTTATCAAGTGCCAGAAACTGGAGTAGCAAAACTCGCAAATGACGAAAAAACCTATCAGTTTGGCAATCCAACCATAGGTAATTACAAAGATGTTGTTGTAACATTAACCGCAGAAAGCTACAATGCGTCAATTACTGATTTTAATATTAATCCTCCAGCATATTTCAATATTGTTGATTATGGCTACGGAGAAGGCGTGCAGCCAACATACCCAATAATTGTTGAAAAAGGAAAATCTCACAAAATTATTCTAAGATTTACTCCTTCAGGCACAATTACTTTTAGGAAAGCTAATTTAATTATCAATGCTAATCCTTGTTCTTCGCTTATCCCACTTATCGGCGGAGTTCCCGAAATTATGGTAACTAATCCAATGGAAAGCGAAGTATTTTCGGCTTGTGACAATATTGAAATTAAGTGGTCGGGTATATCTGATGCAACCAAGACTGATTTATTCTACAGCAAAAATGATGGTAATACTTGGACTAATTTTGCCACTGGAATTACCAATAATAAATACACTTGGAAACCAAACTTTGAGCAAGTTGATTTGCGATTAAAAGCTGAAGTTTCTCCTGCACAAACTTATGTTTGGGCAACTTCTGGAGGCGGCAAGAAAAATGATGTACCTAATGGCATCGCATTATCAAAAAAACAAGATGCAGTATATGTTTGTGGCTTTCTTACAGAAAATGCCGTATTTGGCGAAAAATATATTCAAAACTATGGTCAAACAGACGCCTTTTTGGCAAAATATGATACAGATGGAAATCTGGAATGGATGGTTAATGATGGAAGCAAGGAAAATGATTCAGCATTTGCTGTTACTGTTGATGACCAAGATTTCGTTTATTATGTTGGAACAACTTATTTAGACCCAATTTTTGGCAGGAAAATTACTCCTTCAACTTCGGTTATGTTAGCTCAACATCTATTTATTGCTAAATATGCTTCGAATGGAGCAATTCAAACTGCTAATTTAATTGGTGCAAATAGTACTTATCCATATTTTCGTGCTTGGGGTCGCACTGTTAAACAAGTTGGGCAAAATATTCAAGTAACTGGTTATTATACAGGTTCGCTTAAGATTGGAAGTTCTACACTTGCACAAGTAAATACTCCTACTTTATTTGTGGCAAACTTTGATAAAAACTTAAACTTTCTTAATGCTTACAAAGGCGGAACAGCTACAAGTGTTACATCAGTAAAAGATTCTAAGAACTTCACTTATCAGATACATAATTTTACTTATTATAAAGATTTCGACAGATACACATTAACAAGCGAGGGTGCTTCTGATGTTGCAGTTACTAAATTCGGTTTAAGTAGTGAAGGGTTTGATATTTCGGATAAATTTACAGTTGTATTTCCAAAACTTTCGTTTACTCAAACCAATTTGAGCTTAGCTCCAAATTGCAATCTTGGAGACACTTGTTATTATTCTTATCCGGGATTGTTAAAAAATACTGGTATTGTGCCAACAATTATTTCGGGTTGGGAATTTACTGGTGTAGTACCCCAGCCTACATTCTTTTATGTAGATTCTACTTTATTAAATCAAGTATTACTACCAGATGAAACAGCTGACGTTACTATCAAATTAAACTCTCCTATAGATGGTGATATGAACGTAAGCCTAAGGTTTTATGGCAATTGCACCGAAGAAGCAAAATCGGCTGTATATGCCCATCCTGATTGTGTGACAAAAACTCTCGACACAATTGATATTGGCAAAGTATTTATTGGAACAGATAAGCAAATATCATATTCCTGCATTGTTGAAAATATGAATAATATTAGTTTAGCTATCAATCCAATAGTATTAGGAAAGAATGCAAATGAATTCATAATTGTAAAAACACAATCCGATATTATCGGTCCTAAATCCTGTTACAATGCCGATATTAAATTCCGTCCTAATGCTTATGGTGAAAGAACTGCAAGGCTCAATTTAAATATGCAAGATCCTTGTGGCAATCAGACCATTTATTTAAAAGGATTTGGAGTTTATCCAAGTGCTTCATTGCCCGATGAAGTGGATTGGAAAGTTCGAAGAATAAATACAACTTACGATAGTTTGATTGTGATTGAAAATCCAACAACAACGGTTCTCTCTCTGAATAGCATTAAATGGAGTGATGCCCCAGATGGTTCTGAATTTGCATTTACTCCTTTTGCAACTTATCCTCAATTGATTCCTGCGGGCGAATCAATCACTTTGCCTGTAAGTTTCTCGCCAACTGACGATATTGCTTACGAGAGTGAATTGATATTTGAAATTCAAAACAAAGATTCAATAAATAATATTCCTGTAAAATTAAAAGGACAAGGATTCTACCCTGAATTAGTTGTTGATTACATTTGTGGCGATGCTGTCAAACCAAATGAAACTGGGATTGGTACTTTAACTATCACTAATCCATCGGATAATTCATTGCTTAGAGTGGATAAAATTATTCTCCAAACTCCAGATAAAATTTACAAATGGTATTCGGGAGCCGAACCAGCACCATTTACAGTTGCTCCTGGCGCATCTCAGTCTTTTGAAGTTAGCTTTACTCCAACTGATAATCTACTTCAAAGTGTTCGATTTAATATTTGGGCAGATGATTTTGATGCAAAATTTGAAAGTTTTTGGAAAAATACTTCTAAAGAATTTGAATGCCAAGCAGTTGGCATTACTTATCTTGAACAAGTGGAATTTGGAAATAATCTTATTTGCCAAAACGAAGATAGCACTATAACCATTACAAATAAAAATGCAACCGCACCGATTACACTATTTCTTAGCCAATATAATATTATCGGAAACGATGAGCAATATTTTACAATTTTGGAAAAAACAGATGCCGAGATTATTGGAAATGGTGCTTTTGACCTTACAATTTTGTTTAATTCAGACAAGCCTGGCTTGAATACAGCAAAATTGATTATTCCAACAAGTATTGGAATTGATATTGAAATTGATTTGGAAGCTTCGGTTGATATTTTGCATTTATCAGCCTCATCTGGCGATTATAAAGAATTGCCTGGCGCCTCGGAAGGATTTAAGTTACGACTTGAATCTCCTACATTCAATCAAGATATTACAAATTTAAATTTTGCAATTACTTATCCCGAAAACCAAATTAGATTTGATGAAAAATCATTTATTAACAAACTTACTACTAATTGGACTTGGAGTAAAATTGATTTTTCGGAATTAGGTAAAATCAAATTTGAAGGAAGTGGAATTATTCCAACTCCTTTTGATGATGAAATTGCTGAAATGAAGATGATGTTTTTGTTAGATACAGGCAAAACTGAATTTGTAACTTCGTTGATTACTTATGAATGCTATGAATCTTGGGACGAATTGGCTAATATTTACACTCTTCCAGTTTGTTTTGATGGAGGCAGAAGCATATACATAACTTTAGATGGCGATGCTCCAATTTTGGAACCAATTTCGCCAAATCCATCAAATGGAATGCTGAACTTAAGATTTTCTCTTGGCAAAAAAATGAAAGTGCAAGGATCTATTTACGATGTATTCGGACAACTTGTCCAAGAACTAATAAATGATGAGTATAATGCAGGAATGTTTGATGTAGAAGTTGCAATTGACAAATTAAATTCAGGAATATACTTTATTAAATTTGGAACTGAAACAGAGAAATCTATACATAAACTTATTATTAACAAATAATTAATTAACTTATAATTTATAAAGATTTTGTAATTTTGTAATCTTTATAAATAAAATTTTGGAATAAGATGGGAACAACATCAGATTTAAAACCAGGAGCAGTAATTAAATTCAATAATGAATTGTGTACTGTGTTAGAATCCGAACATAGAACTCCGGGCAACTTACGTGCATTTTATCAAGTTAAAATGCGTAGTATGAAGTCTGGAAAATTGTTGGAGAATAGGTTCCGCTCGGGCGAAACAATTGAATTTATCAGAGTTGAGAAAAATAATTATCAATTTCTTTATCGTGATGGCGACCATTTTATTTTTATGGACCCAAACTCTTACGATCAATTCCCTGTTGATGGGATCATCGTTGGCAAGTTAGCCGATTATATGAAAGAAGGACAAGAAGCTATCCTTTCTATTACTGATAGTACAGTTTTATTAGTTGAATTACCAACAACAGTTGTGCTACGAGTTACTCAAACTGAACCGGGATTTAAAGGTGATACAGCAACAAACATCACTAAACCAGCAACTGTTGAGACTGGAGCAAATGTTGGAGTTCCTATTTTTATTAATGAAGGTGATTTAATTAAAATTGACCCTAATTCAGGCTCTTACTTAGAAAGAGTAAAAGAATAATATGTAAAGGCATTGGTCTTACATTATTTGCAGGGTCGAAAGATAATTCGCCCCTGCAAGTTTTAATTAAGGTTGTCATTAAATAATATTGTTATAAAAAAGAATTATATCTTTCCTTCTGCGAGAATTAATTCAGAAGCATAAAGCCGTTTATTATCTGAATTAAATTCGTATTTAACATCACATTCCAAATCTTCAAGTGTAACCAATTTCCAACTTCTGCATTTATAAATATTATTTGAACCAGAACGACCAGCGACATAAATTTCATAGGAAATTACAAAATGGTGGGCATCTTTTGTTATTTTGAAATC
>DYPF01000372.1 GCA_020720105.1 Chloroherpeton thalassium | reverse complement strand
ATTAATATTTTATTGTATTTTATTTTTAATTTGATTAATCTTTAATGAATAATAATGTCACATATGAAGACACTTGAAATGAGCTCCGAGGCAGGCTTCTTTCAGAGCCTCACTAAGAGTTGGATGCCCATGACAACTACGAGCAATATCCTCTGAAGTCGCGTTATTTTCCATTGCAAATCCAACTTCTGCGATCATTTCTCCTGCTCCAGACTTCAATTATTATCAAATTAAATAAAGATAACTCCGCAAATATGTGCCCCAATTATTTTATCAGTTTTCTTTTCAGTAATAATTTTAACCATCCCTCCAGTTTCATCAATTGCCTTTGCCCTTGAGTTTGCCATGTACGGGAACCTACCAACAGAATATGAAATCTTCTTTTCTTTGCATTCTTCTTCAGTGTAGCCAATTGTAGCTAATTCTGGGTCCGTATAAATAATGCCTGGAATGCAATGATAATTCACATGGCCACTATTGTTCTTGAGGTTTTCAACAACGGCAACCCCTTCGTCCTCTGCTTTATGCGCGAGCATTGGCCCTTTGATTAAATCTCCAATTGCAAAGATGTTTGGAACATTTGTTTAATATTTCCCATTAGTTTCTACTCTTCCTTGCTTATCAACTTTTATTCCTAGCTTTTCAAGGCATAAGCCTTCGGAATAAGGCCTCCTTCCTGTTGCAATCAAAACAGCATCTGCTTCGTAGGTTTGTGCTTTTCCGCCCTTAACAGTTTCTGTCTTAATTTTAATGCCATTGCTTGTTTTCTCTCCAGAAAGCACTTTAGTGCCTGCTTCTATTTTCAGTCCTTGTTTCTTGAGCTCGCCATGGAAGGTCTTTGTGATTTCTGCATCTAGTCCTGGAGTTATTGTTGGCTGATATTCAAGCACAATCACTTGAGTACCCAGTCTTTAATAAACAGATCCTAATTCAAGGCCAATAACTCCTGCGCCAATCACTAATAGCTTTTTTGGCACTTTTTTCGAATTTAGAGCTCCTGTAGAACTCCAAATTATTTCCTCATCGAATGGAAGGCCTGGGAAGGTGTAGGCTCTGAGCCACTTGCGAGAATAATGTTTTTTGCTATGACTTCTTGCTGCTTTTTGTCAAGGGTTGCTACTTTAATTTTAGTTGACGATTCTAATGAAGCAGTCCCTTTGATATAATCAACTTTGTTTTTTTTGAACAGGCCCTCAATGCCTGAAGTCAAACTTACTATAATTTCATTTTTCTTCTTTTGAACCTTATCTATTTAACATTTAAACTATTCTA
Organism: Chloroherpeton thalassium; assembly: GCA_020720105.1. GTDB lineage: Bacteria > Bacteroidota > Ignavibacteria > Kapaibacteriales > UBA2268 > GWF2-33-9. The sequence continues at coordinate 598 of DYPF01000372.1, read as the reverse complement.
ATTGCCAACCCCAGTCATAGCGAACATTATCAGCAGCCAGTCCAAAATTCTTGAATACTTTATGGGCATCATGGTACTTGTGGGAAACATGAAGTAAAGTCTTAGACGGAATGCAGCCAACATTCAAGCAAGTACCTCCTAAAGAGCCGCGCTTTTCAATGCAAACTGTTTTGAAGCCAAGTTACCCTGCTTTCAGTGCAGCAACATAACCTTTTATTATTTACAAATTGTATTGAGTTACCTCCTGGCCCTCCTCCAATAATAGCAATGTCATAATTTACTCCAGTTGAAAATAGGTAAAATGGAACGCTCGTTAATTATTTTTTCACTGTATACAGCATAAGGTTGATCTTGGATATTTATTTATTTTTATCTATGTTTATTATATTTATTTAAGATTCTGATATATTTACTTTATACAATAATATGTCATATTTATCAATATAATCAAAAGAGATGAAAAATATTGCTTATGTCAATAAAAATTTTAAATATAATATATTTTTTAATAAAGTAAGAGAAAAATATAGGTGGTTGAATTTCCAAAAAATTAGATAAATATTTATTTGATAATAAATCTTCATTTAGATATAAAATA
>DYPF01000371.1 GCA_020720105.1 Chloroherpeton thalassium | reverse complement strand
GGTTTTGTGTCCGAAAGTTCAGTAAATGCTTAAAATTTCGGCTTATTTATTCCGCAACCTCGCAAAGCGCTGGACCGTTGCAAGATACCTTTTAGCTACACGAAACGCTAAAAGAAAACCTTAAAAACGGAGTGCCTATGGTAAAAAAAAAGATAAATGAATAACAGAAATGCAAATATTATTTTAGATTTGAATAACATTTGTAAGAATTTTTAACCAAAATCAAAAATTAAATTTATCAATCAAAAGAAAAATAGAAATGAAAAAAATTAAAAATATTTTTATAATCCTTTCAATATTTGTTTATTCAAATATTTATTCTCAATTATCATGTGGTACACCTCAAAACAGTACAGTGCAACATTTTTCAAGTGTAGATTCAGATTTTTCGACAAATGCAACGCCAATTTGTGTAAATGTTCAGTTTCATATTGTAAGAACAACAATGGGACTGGGTGGTGCTTCTATTGGAACATTAGACCAAGTAAGTAATCTATTAAACAGCCACTTAAATCCACATAATATTTTTGTTAATAAAATTGGCTTCGATTATATAAATAATTCTGCATATTATGATATGACTGATGCACAATTTAATTCACTTGTAGCTTTAAATAACAATCCAAATGCAATTAATTTTTACATCATAAATTCATGCACAAATTGGATAGGAAGGGCTGGTTCAATTACATCTCATAATTTAGTAATGCAAAATTCTTATTGTACAACTGGAGTTTCTGCACATGAATTTGGTCATTGTTTAAATCTTTGGCATACTTTTCAAGGAACTGCACCTGGAACTTCTGGATGTGCGGAATTAATAAATGGTTCAAATTGTAGTACATGTGGCGATTATGTCTGCGATACACCAGCCGATGCAAACATAGGTGCAAGAAATGGTTATAATCCAGACTTAACAAATGATATGTCCTACTCGACACCAAGTTCATTAACCCATTTTACAACTTTGCAAGGAACAAGAATGCGAGATGCACTAAACCGCTCATCAGTATTACAACCAGTTATAGCTAATTTATGTAAATCAATAATTGGTTCTGAAATTCTTTGTGCAAGTCAAAATCAATCATATACTGTTTCTAATTCTGCATCAAATAGTGTAGGATGGTCTGTTTCTTCAAATATTCAAATTATATCTCAAAGTACTACAACTTTAGTAATTAGGGCTTTTTCAAATACTTCCGCAATAGGTACAATTACAGCAACTATAGATGGACTGACTATCTCAAAAACTATACATTTAGGTTCACCAACAACTGCCAACTTTGGTATGACAGGTCCTTCCAATCCTAATGTTTATACAAATTCAACTTCCAGTTTTAGTGTACCAACTGCGTTAGGAGCAACAAACTATTATTGGTCATTAGTATCAAACCCTAATTGTGGTTGTTATGAAAATGCTGATGGATTCTTGGTTTGCCCTCCAGGCACTATATTGCCTCGCTTCATAGGAAACCCAACATCGAATACTGCAACAGTTCAATGGGGTAATTGCTCTGGAGATTACACTGTAAACTGTTCCGCAGTAAACACTTGCGGTTCTACTGGAATTGGCAACTTTCCAATACAAGTATTTAAACCAGGTTCTGGCGGTGGTACAGGTGGCGGAGATTTACCATGTGAACCTTCGGTTAGTATATTTCCAAACCCTGTAAAAGGGCAAAGTATAGATGTATCCATTGCTCCACCATCAGATCCTTGTCGTGCACAATTGGAAAGCTACCGAATGGCAAATACTAACAAAGTAGTGAAAACAGATAATATGGTTAAAATATACAATATGCAAGGTATTGTTGTATTTGAAAACAACTATGATAGCGAAAAAGATTTTACTATCAATGGTATGAACCTAA
>DYPF01000088.1 GCA_020720105.1 Chloroherpeton thalassium | reverse complement strand
CAAAAAAGAAGAAGTGATGTTTATGAATCGTTCTGTGAATTATTTTGCCAAAAATAATTTGTTTGAAGAAAGTAATTTTTTGAACGAAGTTATAGATAATCCGGATTTGATTCCAGAATTTAGAAACTACAAAGTGGATAAAGGCGAAAAATACAGCATTGAAGATATTACTACCTTCCCAATTGCAAATTCAGCAGTGACTGACGCCAGAAAATCAATTAGAAACGTAATTAATTTAGATACACAAATTCAAATAAAAATGGATTTTATAAATCCTGAAAGTGCCGAAAAATTTGTTGAAAAAGGCTGGGACGAAGAGAAACAAATGTATTATTATTTGGTATATTTTAATAAAGAAGTAAGGAATTAGTTTTAAATATTTAAACTATATTATTGGTTTTCAAAACATTATTGAAATTAATTGAATTAATTTTTTAGATAATTATTTCAATATATAAATATTTTTATAATTTCGAGTAATAAAATCAAACGCTGCATTTAGAATATTTCCCATAGACTTTGCCCTTTTAAAGTTGATGTCGTGAGTTAATCGATATAGCTCTAATTTTAGTTGTTCAATATGCTCATTTGGAGCAATAATATCATTGCCCATAATGTGTAATAATTTTTTGATGCGAGTTTCTGCTGAATAAATTCTTTTAGCAAGAACGGCTCGTTCTTCATTTTTGTATTGTTCAATCGAACTGTTTTGAAGTTTATCTTTGACCAATTTTACCATTGGATAATTTTCTTTAAAAAACTGAGGTCGGTACACTTTCAAATTACCCTCATAGCATTGTTGGTCAAAATCTATTGGGCGAATTCTAAAAGCAACCTGATCAAAATCATGAATGGGAACAATTACATAATTATAAGCTCTCATATCGCCCAGAAGTCTGATCATACATCGCTCATTGAACTTGACAAACTCCTTTGCTATCTGAGATTTCTCGGTTTCAGAACAATTTTTCAGGAGTGTATTCATAAAAACATCGCCTGGAATTCCCATAATGTGTTCTTCGATGAGTGTATCTTTATAAACTAAAAAATTAATTTTATCTGGAGAAAGAATATGCTCTAATTCTAGTCCGTAAACACGGGAAGCATCGGCTTTTTTAATATAGAAATACACATAATTGTCATTCAAAATGTTTCTGACTTTTATTCGAAAAGGCTTTGAATTCCCGAAAGTACAATAATCAATTGCATCTATATTCAAAAATTTAATAATCTCAAGATTTCCATCAGAATGCAAATAAGAATAAATTTTCTTCAGATTTAATTCAATATCATCTCTTTCAAATTCATTATAATACACCCGAACCCATAATGTGTCCTGCTCATTTTTATCATAAACATTTATGAAACCTGAAAACCGTAGTAAATCATCGTAAAAAATAGAAACTTTAGAGACACGGTCAAATCGTTCTAAATAATCTAAAAACAAATTATTCAACGGATAGGTTGGTTTTTTAAAAACCATTAAAGGTTTCTCGCTCATTTTAAAAACATTTAGTACAAATTTACATTAATCTCGTCAATCAAACTATAATGGTTATTGGTTTAATTTAAATTTTTGCAACCTAAAAGACAATAAAATGACGTTTTTTACTAAAAAGATTGGTAACTTTTATTATTTTTAGCAAATGAAAAATGCAACGCTTATACTATTACTTTTTTTGTCTATAAATGCAACTGGACAATTTAGCAAAACACATTATATTCCGCCAATAACCTCCAACACAAACTTAGACGGAGATCAATATATTTACATTTCTACTCCTAGTGTTACTGATGTAAATTTTAAAATAATCGAAATTGGAGGAGGAATTATTAAAGGAGTTGTAAAAAATGCTACTCCTTATGTCTATTTTATTGGTACGGGAAGTAATACTCAATTGTTTACCCCTAAAAGTAGTATCGAAAAAATTAGTAATAAGGGTTATATTATTGAGGCCGAAAATTTAATTTATGCTAGTGTTCGAGTAAATTCAGGGCTTTCAAATACTGGTGCTTATTTTCATGCCGGAGGATTAGTATCTAAAGGAAATAGCGCGCTTGGTAAAGAGTTTCGATTAGGCGCAATGCTCAACCCATTTATAGATTCAACCTTACTTAACTTTGGTTCCATTTTAGCTACCGAAAATAATACTGTGGTTACAATTTCTAATATTCCAATTGGAACAGTCCTCACAAACGGAACTATCGTTAATGGACCAATTACGGTAACCTTAAATAAAAATGAATCCTATGTAATCGCTGCCGAAAATAACAATTCAACAGTTACTAATAGCGCTAATCTTATTGGAACACATATAGTTTCAGACAAAAATGTTGTTGTAAACTCTGGTTCTTTTGCTGGTAGTAATTATACTTCAACTTGTTGTCGTGATGTTGGTTTTGACCAAATCGTTCCATTTGAAATCACAGGAAAGGAATATATCTTTGTAAAAGGGGTTGGTAATAATACCGTAGAACAGGTTTTATTAATTGCAAACGTCGATGCCACCAGTATATTTCTAAACGGAAGCACAACTCCCTTTACCGTTTTAAACAAAGGACAATATGTATCCATTGATGGAAGTAATTTTATCAATGGTAATTTATATGTTGCTACTTCCGAAAAAGTTTTTGCTTATCAAAGCATTGGTGGCTCAAACTCTGCAGCCAATCAAAATATGTTTTTTGTACCACCTTTAAACTGCTCAACTCCTAATATTGTAGATAATATTCCACTAATAGAACAAATTGGAAGTGTTAATTTTAATGGTGGATTGAATATTGTTACCGAAACCGGAGCTATAGTAAAAATAAATAATGTCGCACTTACCGCAACTCCAACAGCCGTTACCGGCACTCCTAATTATGTGACTTATACCGTAAATGGGCTTTCGGGTAACGTAGCAATAAACTCAACAAAACAGGTTTATGTTTCCTATTTTGGCTCTAACGGAGCAGCAACTTACGGTGGTTATTATTCTGGATTTGATGTTAAACCTGAAATAATTTCTGATAAAATTACCCCTACAAACACTAATTGTATCCCAAATGTCGTTTTAAAAGTAAGTTCCGTTCTGGCTTATGATTCTTTCGAATGGTTTTTTAATGATGTAACTATACCTGGAGCAACAACTAATTCCTATACTCCAAGTCAACCTGGTTTTTATAAAGTAAAAGTAAAAAATTCCAGTTGTGGCAATTTTATTTTTTCAGATAATATTCCAGTTAGTGAATGTGCAACTAATATCGATAATGATCTTGCAAACGACAATATAGACATTGACAATGACAATGATGGAATCACTAATTGTACAGAATCTTTTGGTAATCAAGATATTAATATTTCTAATTTAAATACTGGGACCATAAACTCCGGAACCTATTCTAATTCGTTTACAGGAACAGTTTCAACATCCTCAATTGCGACAATAACACCCATTATTAGTGCGAATGATGGAAGCTTCGTTAGTGAAGTTTCTGCAGGAAAAGGAATTTATTCTTCTTATAATTTAAGTTTCACAAACCCAATAAATCTAAGTTTAGAATATGTAACAACTGCAAATATAACCGATTTAATAAATCCAAATGCTGAATATATTGTAAACTGCGACATCAACAAAACAATAACGGTTTGGAATCCTACCAATCAACTATTGATAGATACCAACTATGACGGAATTTACGAAAGCGGTGTTACCCAACATTCTTCATTTGAAATTCGATTTATAATTAACGGAATTATACCACTTGCTGCTGGAACAGGAACTTTTAAATTTCAATCCTATCAGACTAGTAATTTTAAAATAACGCATAAAAACCTTTTAGACTCTGCCGGAAACAAATCTACTTTTAAATTTATAACTACTTGTATTCCTAAAGATTCTGATGGCGACGGAAAAGATGACCAATTGGATTCAGATTCTGACAATGATGGAATTTTAGACACAATAGAAGCGCAAATAAATGCTTCAGTTTCCATTTCTAATAACGACACCAATTTAGATGGACTTGATGATGCATTCGAACCCGGATTTACTCCTATTGATACTGATAATGATGGGATTCTGGATTATTTAGATTTAGATTCAGATAATGACGGGATTCTGGATTCAGTAGAAACTGGAAATGACTTAGATGCTGATGGCATTAAAAATTATCGTGATTTAGATAGCGACAATGATATATGTACTGATGTTATTGAAGCTGGATTTACAGATAGTGACAGCGATGGAAAGTTTGGAAATTCTCCTGTAATAGTTGATGCGAATGGACAAGTTAGTGGTGCAACATATATCACTCCTAATGAAAATTATTTAATTTCCTCCCCAATCATTATTACAACACAACCTAATGCTGCACCAACTTGTGAGTTAGAAAATGCTATTATTTCAATTATTGATAATGGCGGAAACACCTATCAATGGGAGCTTTCAACCGATGGGACAAGTTGGAACACTATTACAGCTAATACGATTTATTCTGGTGCAACATCGAATATTTTAATAATTACAAACGTTTCAAAGACGATGAATGGTTACAAATATCGAGTTCAATTAAATAAAATTGGAAATTCTTGTGGATTAATTTCATCAGAAACTACATTGACTGTTTATGACTTGCCAACCGTTAACAATGTGACAATCACACAATGTGACGACGATTTAGATGCGATTTCAATCTTCAATCTAGCGGTAAAAAATGATGTGATTTCAAGCAATTCTACAAATGAAACTTTTACTTATTATACTACTTTGGCTGGAGCCAATACTGCCGATGCAACAAAATTAATTGCAACACCAACGGCATATACAAACACAACAGCAGTCACAATGCCAGTTTGGACAAGAGTTGTAAATGCAAATGGTTGTTTTAGAACTGCGCAAATAACCTTGCAGGTTTTAGCAACTAAAATTCCAAATACGTTCAAAAGAACTTTTGAAAAATGTGATGACTTTCTGGATATCAATGGAGCCGACAATGCTAATAATAACAAAAGAGATGGTATTTCTTCCTTCGATTTTAACAGTGTTACAACTGATATTAAAGTTATGTTGCCCGCAGGAAATTATACCATAACGTATTATAGAAATCAAGCCGATGCTTTAGCTGAACTCAATGCTATTTCTGATATTAGCAATTATAGAAACATTGGCTATCCCAACTCTCAGACCATTTGGGGTCGTGTCGATAGTGATGTCGATAATGCTTGCTATGGTTTTGGTCCTTATATAAACCTTAATGTAGAGAAATTACCGTTTGCAAATTCGGTTACAATAACAAGACAATGCGATGATAATCAAGACGGTATTTATATTTTTAATACTTCCGCATTAGAAACAACATTATTAGGATCTAATCAAAGCTTTCCTGTTACCATTACCTATTTTGATGCTAACAACAACCCTTTAAAAGATTCTAATGGAGTTTCTATAAGTAGTCCATTTCCAAATGCTTTTTCAACAAATTCACAAATTATAAAAGCAGTTGTTACAAATAATACCGCTTTAAAATGTTATGATGAAACTACGATTCAATTTACTGTCGATGATTTACCCGAAGCGTTTGCAATTCCGGCTTCATTGACGACAATTTGTGACGATGAATTAGACCCTTTGGTTCAAGACGGTAAGTTTGCTTTTGATACTTCTACTTTTCAAAACACAATCCTTAACGGCCAAACAGGAATGACTGTAAAATACCTTGATGGAAATGGATTTTCCTTATCAAGCCCTTTACCTAGCCCATTTGTGACGATGACACAAAATGTAACAGTTATTGTAGAAAATCCAATAAATACGACTTGTATCGCTACTTTAATTATTCCTTTTGTGGTAAATCCTTTACCCAATATCAATTTGAATACAAATGGAGACGACGATGAATTAGTCTGCACCAACGATCCAAGTTTTTTCGTTCAACTCAATGCGGGAATTCAAAATGGTTCCAATCCAAACAATTACACTTACATTTGGTCAAAAGACGGAGTTGTTTTATCAAGTCAAATAAAGTATACTTTAGATGTAAATGCTGAAGGAATTTATAAAGTTGAAATTATAACTACTTCCGGTTGCAGCCGCATTCGAACCATAAAAGTGACCGCTTCGGATGTTGCACACATTCAAACGATTGTTATTGTTGATATGGCCGATACCAATACCATTACTATAAATGTAACCGGACAAGGCGATTATGAATACAGTTTAGACGAACCTTTTGGTCCTTTTCAAGATTCCAATTTCTTTGATAATGTCTCTGCAGGAATCCACGATGTATTTATAAACGATAAAAACGGATGTGGTACAGTATCAAAAACTATTGCTATTGTAGGAGTACCAAAATTTTTCACACCAAACAATGATGGATACAATGATTATTGGAACATTAAAGGAGTGAATTCTACCTTCAATGCCAAGTCTATTATCTATATTTATGATCGCTACGGAAAACTCCTCAAACAAATTCTTCCAGCAAGTGAAGGTTGGGATGGCACTTTCAATGGATATCCTTTACCATCAAACGATTATTGGTACACCGTAAAACTTGAAGACGGCAGAGAAACAAAAGGTCATTTTAGTTTGAAGCGATAACCAAAAAAAGCCAAACTTCAGAAATTAAAGTTTGGCTTTTTTTTATTTATTATTTGAGAAAATTATAATTTATATCTTTTTCTATCAGTTTCTGATAAATAAATTTTTCTCAAACGAATACATTTTGGAGTAACCTCAACATATTCATCTTTTTGAATGTATTCTAAAGCTTCTTCAAGAGAAAATTTAATAGCAGGAATAATTCTAGCTTTATCATCCGCACCAGAAGAACGAACGTTAGACAATTTTTTTGTTTTGGTAACATTCACAGCCATATCATCGCTACGAGTGTTCTCGCCAATTACCTGACCTTCGTAAATATCTTCATTTGGATCCACAAAAAACTTACCTCTATCTTGCAATTTGTCGATAGAATAAGGAATTGCTTTTCCGTTTTCCATAGAAATCAATGAACCGTTGTTTCTTCCAGGAATTTCTCCTTTAAATGGTTGATATCCAATAAAACGGTGAGCCATAATTGCCTCGCCTGCAGTTGCAGTTAACAATTGATTTCTTAATCCGATAATTCCACGTGATGGAATATTGAATTTGATTATCATTCGTTCCCCTTTGCCTTCCATGCTCAACATTTCACCTTTTCGAATAGAAACAAACTCTACTGCTCTTCCGGAAACATTATCCGGTAAGTCGATGGTTAATTCTTCAATTGGCTCACATTTTACACCATCAATTTCTTTAATAATTACTTGTGGTTGGCCTATTTGTAATTCGTACCCTTCTCTTCTCATTGTTTCAATAAGAACCGATAAGTGCAATACTCCACGTCCAAAAACCATAAATTTATCGGCAGAATCAGTTTCCCCTAATTTCATAGCTAGGTTTTTTTCTAATTCTTTTGTCAATCTTTCTCTAATATGTCGAGAAGTAACAAATTTTCCTTCTTTTCCAAAGAAAGGCGAATCGTTAATGGTAAACAACATACTCATTGTAGGCTCATCAATGGCAATAGCTTGTAAAGCTTCTGGATTTTCAAAACAAGCGACAGTGTCCCCAATTTCAAAACCTTCAATTCCAACTATTGCACAAATATCTCCCGCAATTACTTCTTGCACTTTTTTACGTCCTAAACCTTCAAAAGTGTGTAATTCCTTAATTCTAGATTTGATAACTTTTCCATCTCTTTTTACCAAAGAAATTGGCATTCCTTCCGTCAAAACCCCTCTTTCTAAACGGCCAATTGCAATACGTCCTGTAAATGAGGAGAAATCTAATGAAGTAATCAACATTTGTGGAGTTCCTTCAAAAACTTTCGGCGCAGGAACATGATTCAAAACCATATCTAATAATGGCTCGATATTTTCGGTAATTACGTTAAAGTCTTCCGACATCCAGTTGTTTTTAGCCGAACCATAAACCGTTGGAAAATCCAATTGCCATTCTTCTGCGCCTAATTCGAACATTAAATCGAAAACTTTTTCGTGCACTTCTTCAGGGGTACAGTTTTCTTTATCTACTTTATTGATAACCACACAAGGTTTCAATCCAAGGTCAAGGGCTTTTTGTAATACAAAACGAGTTTGTGGCATTGGCCCTTCAAAAGCATCTACAAGAAGACAAACTCCATCGGCCATATTAAGGACACGTTCTACTTCTCCGCCAAAATCAGCGTGGCCAGGAGTATCAATAATGTTTATTTTGGTTCCTTTGTAAACTACCGAAACATTTTTAGAAGTAATAGTAATACCTCTTTCACGCTCCAAATCATTGTTGTCAAGGATTAAATCTCCCGTATTCTGATTGTCACGAAATAAGTTACAATGATACATGATTTTATCAACCAAAGTTGTTTTACCGTGATCGACGTGGGCAATAATTGCAATGTTTCTAATAGTTTCCATCTTATTTTTTTGAAGTTGCAAAGGTACACTTTATTTTCATATAAAAAATATTTCAGGAACTGTTTGCAATTTGTTAACTTATTAATTGTAAAGTTTCACAACATTGTTGATTATTTTTCATAAAAAAAGCTTCCCGTCAGGAAGCTTTCATATATTAATAATTGTAACTATTACAATTTAGCTACGTGCTGTGTTAATTTAGATTTTAAATTAGAAGCTTTATTATTATGAATAATATTTTTCTTAGCTAATTTATCAATCATTGATATTACGCTTGATAATTTAGAGGTAGCATCTTCTTTATCGGTAGCTAATCTTAATGCTTTGATAGCGTTACGAGTAGTTTTATGTTGATATCTGTTTAATACTCTTTTCTTTTCGTTGCTTCTAATTCTCTTTAAAGCTGACTTATGGTTTGCCATTTTCTTAAATGATTTTTTTATTGTTTTTGTAGTCCCTGGGGGAATCGAACCCCCCTTACCAGGATGAAAACCTGGCGTCCTAACCGATAGACGAAGGGACCTTTATTCTTTAATGCGGATGCAAAAATACAACTATTTTTCAGACGTACAATAGTAGAGGTAAAAAAAAATATTTTTTTTTAATATGCCTTTGCAAATAGAACCCTTCCATTAGAAGGATTTCCTGTGAGAATACAGCGTCCAGGCTGCTCGGCTCTATTTAGAGGAATACATCTAATAGTAGCTTTTGTCAATTCTTTAATTTTTTCTTCGGCAGCTGCAGTTCCATCCCAATGAGCAGACACAAATCCTCCTTTGTCCTCAATAACTTTTTTAAATTCCTCAAAACTATCCACTTCTGTGATATGAGAATCACGGAAATTCAATGCTTTAGTGTATAAATCTATTTGAATTTGTTTTAACAAATTTTGAATATAAAGAGAAATTCCTTCCTTGGCAACTACTTCTTTAGACAAATTATCACGTCTTGCTATTTCAAAAGTTCCATTTTCTAAATCTTTTGGGCCAACAGCAATTCGGACAGGAACTCCTTTTAATTCCCATTCAGCAAACTTAAATCCTGGTTTTTGAGTGGTTCTATCATCATATTTAACTGTAATTTTTATATCCTTTAATTCTGAAACCAGAATATTAACTACAGAACTAATTTCTTTTAGTTGCTCTTCCGTTTTATAAATTGGAACAATAACCACTTGTATTGGAGCCAAAGCTGGAGGCAAAACTAATCCATTATCATCAGAATGAGTCATTACCAAAGCACCCATTAATCTGGTAGAAACTCCCCAAGAAGTTCCCCAAACATATTCTTGTTTCCCTTCTGCATTGGAAAATTTTACATCAAAAGCTTTAGCAAAATTTTGCCCTAAAAAGTGCGAAGTTCCCGCTTGCAATGCTTTACCATCTTGCATCAATGCCTCTATACAATACGTCTCTTCTGCACCAGCAAAACGCTCAGTTTCGGTTTTTAGTCCTTTTATAACTGGAATTGCCATGAAATTTTCAACAAATTCAGCGTAGACATTCATCATTTTTTCGGTTTCCTCAATAGCTTCACTTCGTGTTGCGTGAGCCGTATGTCCTTCTTGCCACAAAAACTCTGCAGTTCTCAAGAATAATCGTGTTCTCATTTCCCAACGCACCACATTAGCCCATTGATTAATCAATAATGGCAAATCTCTATAGGATTGTACCCATCCTTTATAAGTTGACCAAATTATAGCCTCACTTGTTGGACGAACTATCAATTCTTCTTCTAGTTTTGCATTAGGATCAACCATAAGTTTTCCTGGTTTTTCAGGATCATTTTTCAACCTGTAATGGGTAACAATGGCGCATTCTTTTGCAAATCCCTCAGCATTTTTCTCTTCGGCTTCAAACATACTTTTTGGTACAAATAAAGGAAAATAGGCATTTTGATGTCCTGTTTCCTTAAACATTCGATCTAATTCTGCTTGCATTTTTTCCCAAATTGCATAACCGTAAGGCTTGATAACCATACAACCTCTAACGGCGGAATTTTCGGCTAAATCGGCTTTTACAACTAGCTCATTATACCATTTTGAATAATCATCTTCTCTTGCAGTTAGGTTCTTGCTCATGTTTAATAGTTTGGCACAAATTTTGTTTTACTTATTTAAGTAAATAGATTCGACAAAACTAACTATTTTTGTAATGTGCAACAATAAAAAATCCTATTGATATGAAAAC
>DYPF01000370.1 GCA_020720105.1 Chloroherpeton thalassium | reverse complement strand
TTGATTTTTAATTGTATAAAATTTTAAAAACTTTTCGGAGTGGACTCAATAATAAGTAATTAATCATTAATCTGATGAATAAAAACATATTTATTCAATTAATAGAGAGTTATCTTTTTTACAGCGTATTATTGTTTAACCTAATTATTCTGTGCACGATCAAGTATTACCCATCAATGGACGGACCGGCGCACCTTTACAATTCAAACATAATATCGCAGGTTATAAAAGGCGATTTCAATTCGTTTACGCAGTTTTTTCAAGTGAACACCATAGCTATTCCAAACTGGACCAGCCATGTTGTATTAAGTTCTTTGTGTGTTGTTTTTCCGGCATGGGTTGCTGAAAAAATTATGCTTTGCCTTTATATTATTGGATTAACAATCTCATTCCGGCTATTAATTACAAAGCTCTATCCCGCTAATAATTATCTGAGCTTCATCATTTTTCCTTTTGCCTACTCGTTTTTATTTCATTTAGGGTTTTACAATTATAGCATTTCATTTATATTCTTATTCTATACCTTATATTATTGGTTGAAAATTAAGGATAGTCAAACCATTTGGAATTCGTTGTTTCTTTCCCTGTTGCTTGTTTTAACTTACTTTTCGGGTGTGTTAACGTATTTTTTTCTGGGTTTAAGTCTGGGACTATTAGTTATTTCCTTTGAAATAATAGGTTATTTGCAAAACAGGCAACTGGGTTTTAAAGCCAGGCCGGTATTAGAAAAGCTAGGGAAATTATTCCTGATTTCCCTGCCTAGTTTATTGTTGTTGATAATATTTTTAAAATCCATCTCATTTTCACCACCGGGCGGCGGCTATTCATTAAATGAACTCACAAAATGGATTGATGATGTTAGGGCACTGATTGTGTATGATTATATTGGCGAAGAAAAACTGACCTCGCAATTTCTTCATATTATAATTGCTATTATTTCCATTTCGCTGTTTCTTCGTTTTCAGAATATTCCATTTAAGAAGGTTGCTGAAAGAATAAACACTTTTGATATTATCTTAGTACCTGTATTAATTGTTTTGATATTGTTTTATATTGTTCCAAACGATTCAAGCGCCCGGATGATGTCCGATAGGTATATTCTGATGTTTTATATGTTATTGATTATCTGGGTAGCTTCACAACCAATGCCTAAAAGAGTGAGCCAAATCATGGTGTTTTTGATATTGGTATTGCATTTTGGGCTACTTATGAAACACCAGAATGGAACCATCCGTAAATTGAATCGGGATGCTATTTCAATTGAAAAGGTTTCAAAACATATTGAACCCGAAAGTATTGTATTGCCAATAAACTTGACGGATAATTGGCTCGAAGGCCATTTCTCAAATTATCTAGGAGTTGATAAACCTCTGGTGATTCTTGAAAATTACGAGGCCGGTGTTGGTTGGTCTCCTTTAAAATGGAATTGGAAAGAGTTGCCGAATATTGTGTTGGGAAATAAAACCTCGGTTTCCGGGATTCAATGGCCAGGAAATGCCAACTCAGCAAAAATAAGACAAATTGATTATATCTTCTTGTATGGCATTCTTGCAACGGTTGAAGATGCCAAATGGGTTGAATTAAATGAAACACTCAATTCGGATTTTACTTTAGTTTATACTACCGAAAACAAATACGCTGCCTTATACAAAAGAAACTAGTTCTTGGTTATTTACAATGTTCATGATAGCTTTAAGTAATTGATGGTATTGGATACTGGCAAGTATTTTCCCTGTTATAAAGTTATAAACTATATATTTGTCTACAGGTTCAATTAAACATATTATAATATCATGCCATTTACCTCATTAGGTTTATCCCCCAATATATTAAAGGCGTTAGCCAATCAAAAATATGTAACGCCTTATCCCATTC
>DYPF01000369.1 GCA_020720105.1 Chloroherpeton thalassium | reverse complement strand
TTCATTCCAATTCCCACTCACCTGAGGCTGTGTCATAATTAAGCAAACAAGGATGTTTGCTCTACTAAGTGCTTATAATATATTCGTAAGTCTATATTTTATAATTCATAATTTGCAAATAATCAACTTATGAGACAGCCTAGAAGCCAGAATCTTTTAAAATCAACAAGATAGATTCCTCACTTCGCTTAAGGATGACAGTCTAAATTAAATTAAATGACGGAGTTTATTAAACACACTCCACTTATACAATTTCCTGCATCATTTTTGTCTATTATGCCAAATTTATTAGACATTTTCGCGAATTTCAAAGTAAATCAACACTAATTCGTTTATTCATTTTCAAAAAAATGGAAAAGAGATGGTAAAAATTGGAAGATACAACAAGTTAGAAGTTATAAAGTTTGTTGAGTTCGGAGCATATTTAGATGGTGAAGATTTAGGCGAAATACTTTTGCCGAACAGATACATTCCTAAAGATTGCAAAGTATATGATTTTGTTGAAATCTTTTTGTACAAGGATTCGGAAGATAGATTAATTGCTACAACCGAAAAGCCTTACGCACAGGTTAATGAATTTGGATATTTAGAAGTCGTAGCAAATGGGAATTATGGAGCATTTGTCGATTGGGGATTACCGAAGGATTTGCTAATTCCATATAGTCAGCAGAAAACGGACTTGCTGGTAGGCAGGAAATATTTAGTGTTTGTTTATTTTGATAAGAAGACGAATCGGATTGCGGGCACTACGAAAATAGAGGAATTTGTTTTGGATTATGATAATGATTTCCGAGTTGGGGACGAAGTGGAAATAATTACGACTGAAAAGACAAATTATGGCTATAAAGTGATTGTGGATAATTTAGTTTGGGGAATTATCTTTGATACCGAAATAAATACTCAAATGTACGTTGGTAAAAAGACAAAAGGATTTATTAAGGAAATACGGAAAGATGGCATAGTTCACGTAATTTTAGAATTAAATGTTCAATATAAATTTGACAGACAAACTCAACGGATATTGAATCATCTTAAAAAGAATAATAATTACTTAGCAATTAACGATAAAAGTTCTCCCCAAAAAATATCTGATTTATTTGGATTTAGCAAAAACATTTTCAAGCAATCAGTTGGGATTTTATATCGACATCAAATCATTGAAATAGATGATGATGGGATTAAATTAATTAAGCCGATAGATTAATGAATTATTACACGATATTCTGTGATGCAAGTGCCCATCCCCAGACAAAAGTTGGAGTGGGAGCATATTTAATGATAAATCAATCTTATCAAACGATCGAAAGTTCCACAATTATTCCAACTGAAGCCAATATTGGAAATTGCAAAGGCAAGGTATTTGCAAATACATCTTCCACAAAATGCGAACTTCAAACATTTCTTTGGGTTATTGATGATATTAAAGAGAGTTTAGTTGAACCATATACAATAACTTATTGCACAGATTCGCAAGGCATTACAAGTTTAGAAAGAAGAAAAGAAAAACTCATAAAAAACAATTTTAACAACTATCACGGGATTGAGCTACACAATGCTGAATTTTACAGAGAATTCTACAAGCAGCAAGATATTTATAAATTTGCTGTAATAAAAGTGAAAGGGCATTCCCCAGAATCACAAAAAACTACAATAACAAAAATCTTTTCGATAGTTGACAACTTTACAAGGGATGAATTGAGGCAAATAATTCAAGATTCAAAGTAAAACTTCTGCAATATCGTCATAATGGCAATTAACTTTTAGACTATGAAACATACAAAAATTGAATCCATCTTCCTATTAACAGTTCTCTCAATCATTTGGGGAAGTTCTTTTATTTTAATGAAAAAAGGGCTTTTAACTGCAATTTCCTTTGT
>DYPF01000368.1 GCA_020720105.1 Chloroherpeton thalassium | reverse complement strand
TCTCCGTTTAGTTCAGGGTCTTTTACACAAACTCCGTCTCCGCAATATCTTTCAATTTTACATGGATGAACACATTTTCCATTATTATTACAAAATAATCCATTTTCACACCCAATATTCATTGTATATTCACATTCAACATGGAAAACGGGAGTTCTTTCTTCACATCCGTAAAATATTGAAATGATCAGCATTAAAAATAATAACTTTTTCATTTTATCCTCCTAATATTGTTTGTACAATTCTGCTTTATTAATGTTTATTTTAAATATTGCAGGTCTGTAACTTCCGTTTACTAAGTTATAAGCAGCAAAAAAGTTATAATCGGGATTATTTGTTTTTGCAATTTCCAAATCATATAAAATTGTTGTTCCTTTTACAGTTTCTTCCGTTTTAATTAAGTTATCAAGAACAATATCAATTCCGACAATTCTGTCTGTTGCCGCATTATACGAAATTGTTATATAATTTCTTTCGGGAAAATATCCTGTTCCCGAATGGTAGGAAAATGTATATTGAAATTCATCAATTTCTGCTTCTATTCTGTTTCCGTCATAATCAAAATGTTGTTCAAGTCCGTAAGAAACTTTCACATCACCCAATATTAAATTTTCACTCATATAGGGAGCTATTTTGTCCTGAATAAAAGCATAAGCATTATCATAATATTTGTAAACTTCATAATCATAAGTTTTGTCATCTATTTCGGGATGAAAATCATTTGTTTGAATGTTTATCGGCAATCTTCCTTTTCTGTTTGTTTCGGCATAAGAAAATGATGTCCCGTCTTCATTTGCATCTTCAATTACAACTCCTTCACTGTTTTCAAAATATTGAGCCATTGCAGAAGTTACTCCTGATGGAGCCATATAAAGATCAAATACCATCCAATCATTTTTTTCATCTGTCGGAATTATTTGGTCAAAAGTAAAATGTGTATTTGTTGCACTTGATTTGCTGAAATAACAAAATCCGTTTTCAACTATATAATCCATATCTGGGTCAGGTAATGTTTCACCTGTTTCCCAAAAATAATCACCATGAACATAATCACTGCATTTCCCCGGAGCAATATATCCGGCATATCTTGCACCAATACCAAAATATCCACCGTTTTCTTTATAAAAAACCTTTCTCCATGCTTCTCCTATTGTAAAAGGTTCAACAAAATTAGTTTCACAACCCATTTCTGAACATATTATTACTTTTCCTTGAATATAATTCCAAAATTTCACTCCGAATCCGGAATAACTAACATCTGACCAAAAATATTCTGTCCACCAATAAGAATTCCTAAAAAATCCTCCGACTCCGTGTAACCCATTTTTAAATATTTCTTTATATCCATTAATAGCTTCTGATGAACTTGTTTTTGGAAGGGCATCATAATCATAAAAATATTGTCTGCCTCTATCTGTTATAGTACAATACCCTCCATATTGTTCTAAGCAATCACACAAGTCATTTCCTATAATTTCATCATCCAAACAATCAACTCTTCCTAAACTTTGACAAGCAGCAGTTAAATACCATTCTGTTTGAGCATCTCCTATTGAACCTCCCAAATGTTTTTGATACATAAAACTACTAACACCATCTCCAATTCCTGCAAGTGCTTGATTAGAACCATAATTACCAATCCAGTTTCCATGAGCAACAACAAAAACCAAATCAGAAGCATCATAATATTTATCTTGGTCTCCGTAAAATATGGTATTTGATTCTTCTCTGATTCTATCTTGTGTTATTTCAGTATTAAATAAATACCTTGTTGAAGCAAATTCAGGCACATTTTTTAACATTCCTTTTGCAAGATAAAGAGCAGGTGTATCATGTGCATTACTTATTAAAACAGAAGGAGCTAATGGATTTAATGTTATAT